>JBDTWU010000063.1:0-8916 GCA_040006535.1 bacterium
TATCTGTTCCTTCAAGCAATTCTATTTCACAATTCTCTAAATGAAATTTTCTTACGTTCACCTTCTGGTCTTCTACAAACTCTGTCTCTGTAGCTTTTACATTAAATATTTTTTCAAATACCGGAACAGAATAGTCAAGCGACTTTACTGCGATACCAATATGGGCAAGTCTCATTTGTTGATTAATAATTAGTTGTTAGTTGATTCGTGACTTTACAATATAACCTGATCAGTTAACTATAAGTACTGATCCAGCCCTTTTCTCCTTAGGTAATCCACAACCTCTTTTACTCTCTGAGCTTCTCCTCTTTTGCAGATCAGCAGACCGTTGTCTGTATTGATGATAATAAGATCTTCCACTCCGATCGTCGCGACCATTTTCATGTCATTAATTATAAGGCAATTCTTCGTATTAATAGTTACTGTCCTTCCCTGATTTACATTACCGTCACCATTTTTTTCCTTAATGTTGTAAACTTCATCCCAGGCACCGACATCATTCCAGCCAAAATTACTCCTGATTATAAAAACGTCCTTTGCTTTTTCCATCACTCCGTAATCAATGGAAATACTTTTTAGTTTTGAATATTCCTTCTCAAGGTGTTTCGGAAAATCCTTTAACATTAAATTTTTTGAAAGTCTTTCTAATGATTCATCGAGATCCGGCATGAACTTTTTTATTTCCTCCATCATCGTATCCGTTCTGAAAATAAACATCCCGCTGTTCCATAAAAAATCTCCGCTTTCCAGAAAGGCTTCTGCAACTTCAATATTAGGTTTCTCTGCAAATGTCTTTACTTTATAAATTTTTTCAACGGTGCTCTTTCCGTTTTTTTCCAGCTCGACCTCAGCAAAATTATCTGCATCATACTGTATATATCCGTAACCTGTTTCCGGATTTGTTGGTTGAATCCCAAGAGTGACAATACCTCCGTTATCGTTTACAAACTTTAGCCCGCTGATGATCACTCTGTGATATTCGGGCACATCTTTTATAAGATGGTCCGCTGCCACGACAAGCACGCTTGCTTTTTGCTCGAACTGATTTATGAACAGACATGCAAGTCCAATACATGGAGCGGTGTTTCTGCCTGCCGGCTCACAAATAATATTTTCGTCGGGAATTTTCGGCAGCTGCTTCTTTACCTCATTCTTATAAAGTATATTCGTCACCACAAATATTCTTGAATCGTAAAATAAACCCTCAAGCCGCTTATATGCCTGCTGTATGAGCGTTTCATTCTCATTTGCGATCTTAAGAAATTGCTTTGGAATTTTCGCTGTTCCTTTCGGCCAGAATCTTGTCCCCACTCCCCCTGCCATTATAACCGCATAGTTGCTCATAAGTTTTAGAATTATTTTTTCGTTTCGGTTTTTGAAAATATTTTTACAGGATCATTTAAATATGATATGAATAAGTTTATATCTTCCACCGGCTTTCCAATTGCCAGAGATTTCAGATTATAAATTATATATCCGAAAATTTCTTTCGTTTCCGTTGTTACCGGATTTATTCTGTAATTTTGTAAAAATTTAGTAAATATATAGCTGGCTTCTGAAAGTTGCACTAATTTGTTCTGCTGTAATTCCTTTGATAACTTTACTATCTCTTTGAAATTATTCAGATTTCCCGACAGGCTTCTTAATGCTTCATATATTTGATACTCACCGGTTATTTTCTCCAGCATATTAAATTTTGATTCAGTATCCTTTATTAATTTCTTCAGCTGCTTTAGATTTTCTTTTTGGGAATCCTCGGGATACTGCCTCCTCAGGTTCTTTTCAAGGTCAAATTTTTCCTGAAGTCTTTTTAAATATTTTTCCCTTTTCTCTTTCTCTTCGATCAGAGAATTTCTTATATTTTCAATCGACTTTAAAATATCTTTGTATCCGAAATAATCATCACCTTTTATAAGACTGATAACTAAAATTAATCCGCTTTTAAACAGGTTTAATGTGCTCTCGGAAAGATCATATTTTCCGTCTGCAATTTTTTCAAATGAAAAAGTAATGGTCTGGTAAATATTAGAGATTATTTCAAGTGACATTTTTCTTGAAAGGGATTCAAGGTAAGTGCTCGTATCAATTATATTGTTAATTATCTGTGTCCTTTCACCTTCATCGATATTCTTCACATTTACAAAATTTATCATCTTATCAAATCCATTATTAAGAGTAATGTTTTTATCCCTTATTTCATTTTCATACTCAGTAAATGACTCATTAGTAGGAGGCAGCCCGTTTGAGATTTCTTCTTCAGAATCATCTTCTGCATCGGCTGAGTCTTCACTCTCATTAAATAAATTCAGTTCTTCCAGAATGTCTTCACTTAAAGGTATCTTTTCATGTTCAATCACTGAAAGCTTAATAGCTGAAACAGGTTCTTTACCCTCTTCGTCTGCTTCGTTATACTTTTCTTTGTTGTTATTTTCTTCTTCATTATTTTCTTCTTCATTATTTTCTTCTTCAGAGGCTTTATAATCCTTTGACCTAACCGTATTTTCCGGTTCTACGGGATCCGGTACAACTTCTTTCATATATAATTCAGCAGCATTATCATCTTCCCCGGGAATATCTAACTCTGATTCTTTTTTTATTTCTCCGGAATTTTCACTCACTTTTGAAACAGGGATCTCCGTAGCCTGCCCCTCGGTAGCCATCTTTTCAATAGAAGGAATATCAATAATTATTTTTTCGCCGGTATCATTGTTTTGTATGACAGGAAGATCAAAAACGATCTCTTCATCACTTTCCTCCGATTGAATAAGCTCAAGATAATTCTTCTTAAACTTTAAAATATCCTCATCTTCGGCATCATCTTCGGTATTTTCTTTGTTTAATTCGGATGAAAGCATTGTTTCTTCCTTGGATATTACATTTTCCCGGTATAACGTCTTTTCCCTTGTTTCAATCTTGTCTTCATCGGGATCAGTCTCTTCCTTTCCTATCAGCTTTGGATTTGAAAGATAGTTTAGAATCTCGTTTTGAATAAATTCTGCATCTGTGTTCAGGTTTTGAGAAAGGTTATCAAAGTTAATAACATTGTCTTCCATTTTCTTATAAATAAAGATCAGGTAATTACCAATGTTCCTTAAATTTTTAATATTGTTTAACATATAAAGTTCAATCAGCACATCTTCCGAGTAACATAGTTTGTCGAAAAGCTTATTTATAAATTCCGAATCCTGATTACTTATATTAAATCTTGATAGGTCCGTGAGAGTCTTATGAAATAAATATTTCAGATAATCTCTTTTAATATTTTCTCTCAATTATAGATATTTTAATTTTCCGTATAAATTCTTTTTACTCTTTTTGAAATGTTGCACGTAATCTCATACGGGATCGTTCCAATTATATCTGACAGATTGTCAGCCGGGTAGTTTCTGCCGAATAATTCCACATCATCATTCACCTTTATTGAAGAATTATTTCCGATATTTACCATAATCCAGTCCATGCATACCGTTCCCACAACCGGATATTGTTTCCCTTTAATATAAACTGATGATCTGTTTGAGAGAAGTCTCGGGTAACCGTCTCCGTATCCAACCGGAAGAGAAGCTATTCGCGTTTTTGTTTTCGTGAAATAATTTCTCCCGTAAGAAATACTCTGACCTTTATTCAGAGTCTTGATAAATTTTACCTTGGATCTGAGTGTCATTACCGGCTTAATCCCGATATCTTTTATAAGCTGCCGGTGGTCGGGATAATAGCCGTATAAAGAAATCCCCGGCCGGACCATATTAAAAAAAGAATCATTATAATTTAATATCCCTCCGGTATTACTAATGTGCTTAAGCCTGAATTTCATTGAGTTTAGCTCAAGTTCTTTTATCAGGGATTTAAATTCTTTGATCTGTTTTAATGAATAATTATTTTTATCGATCTCACTTGTCGCGAAGTGCGAATAAATTCCTTTAATGTTAAAGCTGCTGAACTGTTTCAGCTTTTGAACCGCTCCGTAAGCATCATTTATACTAAACCCGGTACGGTTTATTCCAGAATCTATCTGCAGCTGAACATTTACTTTTTTGTTATTCGCTTTCGCAAAGCCATTCAGCATCGCTGCGCTTTTTATATCTGCAATTGAAACTTCAATCTTTCTGGTTATTATCTCACCTAAAAATTTTTTTTCAGTCAGCAATCCCAGACATAATATCGGTACCTTTTGCAGGGAATTTTTTTTTAAGTGGTCACTCAGTTTTATTGATTCGGAATAATCTGCGGTTCCGAGATAATCTGTTCCGTTTTCAGCCAGAAATCTTCCGATTTCTTTCATCCCGTGCCCGTATCCATCTGCCTTAATTATCGAACAAATTTTCACAGGGTTAAGCGGATCTTTATTCGAATATTTTTTTACTGTTTCAAAATTTTTTTTTAATATTGTCAGATTAATTTCAGCATAAGTGTCATTAATTATTGTTTCATCGCCCTTATAATTCATCTTTCAAAGTAAAAAATCTTTTAACTAAAAAGAATTTACTTATTTGTATATCAAGTGTAAAAATTTCTAAAAAAAAATTATTTATCTAAAATCAAACTTGACTATATGAAACAGTTTAAGTAATATTATTACAGATAATTTGCTTCGAAAATATTGTTAGAAAAATGTTAGTAAAGTTTTTTCACTCCCTGTTTAACTTTTTAATTGGTGTAAACGAATTGTTATTATTAACAACAATTGTTAATAACTTATGTGGTTCCCCCTAACTGTTCGTTTTATATATAGCTTAGGTTTCGCTGAGTTTGTTTAAAAAAGCTGAATTATTTTCAAATTTCTAAAATACTCTGACCTTGGATATAAAGTAAAATATTAACTCACTTTCATTTGTTAATAATTATTAAAAACCTTTAGCGTGTCAAAAAATCTTTCTGCGTCTTTAAAAAATAATTCTTTAAAAATAAAATTAAGTTCCGGGTTAAATGAATCAAGATCTGAATCAGAAATAAAGGCACATTCCCTTTGGAATAAATTTACCGAGCTGCTTTCAGACAATTTAAAAGTAAGTGAAGTAAACACCTGGTTTTCAGTTATCACTCCAAAGAATTTTGAAAACAATATTCTTACAATTACTGTCCCAAGTGAAGATTATTACAGTCTGATCGAAAGCAGATATAACAAGATCATTGCAAAAATTGTAGACACTCTGCTTGGTCCGGAAGGAAAATTAAATTACGAGATCACACAAATGGGATTATTCAGTAATCCGGATATTGAAAGACCTGTTCCACGTGAAGATTCATATTCCTCTCCTTATAATTTTAAGGATCTGACTCCCGTAAAAAATGTTTATGACAATATAAGGATTAAAGAATTTGACAATAATGAAGACTTTAATTCTAACCTGAATCAAAAACACATCTTTGATAACTTCATAAAAGGTGAAAGTAATGAGCTTGCTGTTGCAGCTGCTTATGCAATTACAAATAACCCCGGTAAAACTTATAATCCTTTTTTTGTTTATGGTGGTGTCGGACTCGGAAAAACTCATTTGGTTCAGGCAATCGGAAATGAGATCTGTAAGAAATTTCCTGAAAAGAAAATTTATTATACCACTGCTCCGGATTTTACAACCCAGTTCACCAATAATATAGCACAAAGCCGAATTGATTTTTCTACAAACCGCAACGGCACAAAAAAACTGGATTCATTTTACAAATCTCTGGATGTTCTGATATTGGATGATATTCAATATCTCAGCGGAAAGGAAAAGACCCAGGATTTTATGTACCAGATTTTCAACACTCTTTACAATGAAAAGAAACATATAATTTTCTCAAGCGATAAACCAATAAATCAGATCAAGGGAATAGAAGAAAGACTGATATCAAGATTTCAGTGGGGGATTACTGCCGATATTCAGCCGCCCAACTGGGAAATGCGCGTTGCTATTATTCAGAAGAAGTTTGAAGAAACAAATATCGATGCACCGGAAGAAGTAATTCATTTCATAGCCACTAATGTCAAGGACAGCATCAGAACCATCGAAGGCTGTATTGTAGGGATCATAGCCGACAGTGTGCTTCGCTTTCGCGGTGAAGTCACTCTTGAGATCGCAGAGAGCGTTATAAGCAGAGTTATAGGTAACGTCAGGAGAGCCAGAAATATCTCTATCGAAAATATCATTTACACCGTAGCTAACTATTACAATATTTCCGAAAACCAGATATTATCACGTAAAAGGACTAAAGAGATTGCATTCGCAAGACAGGTAGCAATGTTTCTTGCAAAAGAACTTACATCTCTTACTCTTGAAACTATCGGTCTTAATTTCGGCGGAAAAGATCACGCCACGGTTTTATACTCCTACCATTCCGTTTCAACTCTTTCCAAAAAAGATAAGGACGTTCTCAATCAGATCCTTGAAATTAAAGAACTCCTTAAGAACCTTTGAATTGGTATCATCATAAATTTTTTGCTTCATTATTTAAAATATTTTAAAATGTCAGCAACATATCAGTATCTGACTCATAACATCGTCTTATGAACATAATTGATACTTATAAGACAGAGCTTAATCCTAAATTGTTAGTTTTTTTAAATTATGCTATTTTTACTAACATGTTATAAGAACTGCATTGTCAGTCACAGCACGCATAGTTCTTGTTACTGACAATACTAACACTGCTACTACTGCTACTAATATTATATACTATATAATAATGATAGAGAAATTATACATAAAACATTATCTGATCATAAAAGAGGCGGAGATAAATTTTATTAACGGATTAAATATATTAACCGGTGAGACAGGAGCAGGGAAATCAATTATAGTGGATGCGCTTTCTCTGATTCTCGGAGAGAGAGCCGATTATTCTATAATTAAGAAAGATCAGGATAAGATGGTGATAGAAGGTCATTTTAATTTTAAAAATAATATTATTGTAAAAAAGATTATGGAGAGTTTATTGCCGGAAGATGAAATAATTTCTGAAAGCGTAATTATACGCCGGGAACTCCTTAAAAAAGGAGCAAGCAGAAATTTCATAAATGATAATCCGGTGAGCATTTCCGAATTAAAAAAATTCGGAGAAATGATAATTGATATACATTCTCAGAATGAACATCAGTCACTTCTGAATAGTGAAACTCATATTGAAGTTCTGGACCATTACAGCTTAAAGGAAGAAACTTTAAAAAAATATAAAAAAAACTTTGAAGAGCTGAAAGAATCGGTCAGTAAATTTAAAGATCTGTCGGGAAAGAAAGAAGAGCTGCTTAAAAAAAAGGATTTTCTCGACTTTGAGCTTAAAGAAATTAATAATTTAAATTTACAGCCTGATGAAGACGAAGAGCTTGAGAGTGAGCTGAAAAAGCTTGAGAATATAGAAAATATATCACAGGCACTTAATGCTTCTTTAAAAATATTATATGAAGATGACACTTGCTCACTGGATACGGTAAATTCAGCTGTAAAGGAATTAAAAAAAGTAAGCGAGTATGATGTATCATTTGAAAAAATTATCAGCGACCTGGAAAATTCATATATATTAGTGAAAGAAAGTTCTGACTCATTAAATAGCTACAGGAATAATTTGAATTTTGACAACAATTATATTGAAAAAATCAGACAGCGGCTGAGCGACATAACACATTTGATAAAGAAAACAGGATTAACCGCAGGTGAACTTATTTCAAAAGGAGAATCGCTTGAAAAAGAACTGTCATTTGCAGATAACTTTGATTACGAGCTTGAAAAATTATATAAAGAAATTCTCCGGAAAAAAGAAATCACTTTTCTGGGTGCAAAAGAAATTTTTGAACTGAGAAAAGTTAAATCCAAAGAACTGGAAAAGAAGATCAATAAATTATTAAAGGAAGTAGGACTTGAAAGTTCTGAGTTCAGGGTTGATATTGAAAATAATAACGGAGATCATGGTGATTTGCTTTCTTTTAAAACAGGGAAGGGAACAATAAAGCTAACTGAAAACGGTTTTAATAAGGTTGAATTTCTTATAAGGACTAATAAAGGAAACGATTTTTCTCCTTTGAAAAAAACTGTCTCAGGCGGTGAAATATCCCGGATCATGCTTGCCGTTAAAACTGTTCTTGCAGAGAAAGATAAAATTGGAATTCTTGTATTTGATGAAATAGATGCAGGTATAAGCGGGAGAATAGCCAGCAAGGTTGGTAAAATTTTAAAAAAATTATCTGAAACACATCAGGTAATAAGCATCACGCACCTTCCGCAGATAGCTGCAATGAGCGACAGACATTTTCATGTGAGCAAGACTGAAATTAATAAGGAAACTATTGCCGGAATTAAAAATTTAAACGATGAAGAAAAGATTTTAGAAATTGCAAAGTTGATAAGTGGTGAGGAAATAACTGTAGCTTCAACGAAAAGCGCAATTGAATTAATAAAAGCCTGAAAATAACAACCGCAAACAAAAAACCTCCACACGACTTTCCATACTCAAGGAATTAATATAAAACCGATATGCAAAAACATAACATCAGATATATTTTAATCCGTTACCCGGAATTCGTTAAGTATAATCGTCGTGTGAAGATTAATTAAAGGAAGAACAAATATGAAAGAACATTAGCTTGATAGGCAAGCTGGTATGTCTAACTGAATTTAAAAAAATAAGATTCCTTTTTGTTGTAATTTAATAAATATTTTTTTACCTTGTAAGAAAATCTGCAAAATCTTCAATATTAATATCCCCAAAATATCTTTCAATCTCAATGTTCTCTAAAGATTCCCTGATTAGATTTTTTTCAAATTTAACACCCGTTAAGATATTTTCAATATCGGAAATTTCTCCGTGCCCGAGAAAATCACCGTATAGCCTTATGCTTTTTATCATCCCCTCCCTGACATAAACTCTTGCATCGATCTGACCGAAGCTGAAACGATTTTTTTTCTGTACATTAAATTCAGGAGACCTGCCGTAATTCCATTC
>JBDTWU010000064.1:0-5072 GCA_040006535.1 bacterium
ATCAGTATTAATCGCGAGAAGAAGATCAACTTTACTTTTCGCGAGTTCATTCTTTGATCTTTCAAGCAATAATTCATTCTGAGCTACCTGTACATCCTGCCTGTAAACATCTGCCAAAGTCCTTTTACCAACGTTCATAAACTCCTTTATACTTTCAAGAACTCTTCTCGAATCAGCTAAGTTATCTGCATTAGCTACAACAATCTTCTCTTTCTTTAAAACATCGAAGTATGCAGTGTTAATTCTGAACGCTATGTCATATTTCTCTTTTTCAAGATTGATCCGTACTGACACTTCATTTTCTTCGCTTAGCTTCACCTGCGTATAATTCACAAGCCCGTTAAATAAGACAACTGATGTATTTAATCCTAAGTTAAAATTATTTATCCATGAATTTTGCTTTGGTATCACAGTAGGAACTCCGTTAATAAATCTTACAGTTCCTTCGGAGAAAGTATTGTTTCTCGTCCAGTTTGCTGTGAGATTGAGATCAGGAAAAAGATCTCCTCTTGCAGTGCTTGTATTAAGACGCTGTATCTGAAGACTCTTTTCCAGATTTGAAACATTTGTATTATTATTTAATGCAATTCTGATTGCTTCTTTTAATTCTATGGTTTCCTGAGCATGAATCTGAAAAATGGTAATAAAAAGAAAAATGGAAAGGGCGAATAATTTTTTCATTAATTGGGTTATATTCGATTGAATAATCAGTTAAATAAAACGTATCTGAAAATAATAAGTTTCAGATACAAGATATACATAAAAATTAGATATCGTAACAGGTATGACCTGATTTATACATTAAGGGTTTCAGGCTTCGGTAAAAATCTCGAATAAAGATACTAAGAGATTTTTAATAATGTTGTAAATAATTCTTTCAGGATGTAAATATTTTATTAATACATTTCATAATTTAACTTTTAAAATTAATTTGAATTTAAAAATATAAGTATGATCTATATCACACGCAAAGAACACTTCTCCTCATCACATAAGCTCGAAAATCCCCAATATTCAATCGAAAAAAATGAAGAGCTGTATGGTAAGTGCAATAATTTTCACGGCCACAATTATTACATTGAAGTAACATTATCAGGAACTCCCGATCCTGAAAGCACTTATGTTATGGATCTTAAGCTTTTAAAAAAAAATAATTCATGAAGAAATCCTGAAAAAGGTTGACCATAGATATCTGAACGATGTAGACATGTTTAAAGATATAATACCTACGACCGAAAATATGGCAATGAAATTTTGGGAAGCTCTTGAGCCTAAGGTGAGGCGCAGCAACGTTAAGCTGTATTCTGTAAAGATCTATGAGACTGAAAAGAATTATGTTGAGTACAGGGGTGAATAATTGACAAAGAATGAATTAAAATATTATCACAAGCTTAAGCAAAAGAAATTCAGAGACACTGAAAATAAATTCCTGATTGAAGGACTGCATATTGTTGAAGAGTGTATAAGATCACCGCATTACAAAAATTGTCTTGAAAAAATCTTTATACAAAATGATTTTAACAAAAAGGATCTGCAAAAATTAAAATCAATTGCAGAGAAAAAAAATATCCAGATAATTTCAATTGATGAAAAGCTGTTCAAAATTCTCTCTGACACCATCAGCCCGCAAGGTATTATCGGCGTGGTCTCAAAACCAAAGGGACCTTTTAAAAAATCTATTTCAAATAAAAATGTTTTGTCAGTAGCGCTTGATACAATAAATGACCCGGGAAATCTCGGGACAATTATCAGAACCTGTTATTGTTTTGGTGTCGATGAACTGCTGATCGGCAATAAATCAGTTGATCTGTTTAATCCGAAAGTGCTCCGCTCCACTCAGGGAGCAATATTCAATCTGAACATAAAATATGATTTAAATCTTAAAGATGAACTTGAAAGATATTATCTCGAGGATCATAAAATAATTTTAACCGATCTGGGTTCTCTGAATTATATTAATGAACGCAGGTTTGAGCTCAACGAGAAATACATTATTGTTTTCGGCAATGAAACAAACGGAATCAGCAAAGATATTCTCTGCCATAGTGAATATGAAAAAATGAAGATAAGAATATTTACTGACTGCGAATCGCTTAATATTTCCGTTTCTGTCGCAATAGTTTTAAATCATATCAAAAATAATATCATATAAAGACCGAAGATACTTCAATCAGGCTAAGAAGAATCTTTCATTAAATAAATTTTCTACCAGAAAATGAATAAATAATCAGGTGAAAAATATAAAAGCACAGGATACACTCTGTGCTTTTAAATATAAATAAAGAAAAAATAACGATGTTACGGCCTTCTAAGTGTAATAAATTTAGAAGAATTATTTGAAACAATAACCAAATCGTTTAAGTCAACAACCAGGTTGCCCGTTACATCTGAAGAAACATATCCGGTTAAGAAGTTGGCCTGATCATTATAGACCTGTATGATGTCATTTAAATCTATTGTACCGCTGCGGTTTACATCTCCGCTGTAAATATTATATTTTGATCCAATCAAAACAGCATTATTACCATATGTCTTAGTGCTGTCAGTTGTAAAATCATAGCTTACGACATTTCCTTTTATAATACTGTCACCTCCTGATCTGCTCCACACTTCGAGTGCGTTACGATGCTTTAGCTGAATGTAGTATTTTCCGGTTGGGGCATTTCTGAAAATGCAGGATCCGCTGAAAGTTAAAGAATCCAAAACTGTCCGCGCCGAATCAACCACATTGAACGGAGAAATATTCTGACGCAGATAAACACTGACGGTATCTCTTATGTTTAACCTGTCAACACTGAGATTATAAAATCCTTCTATTGAAGCTTTGAGATTCAGAGCTGCAATTCCAATATCTACAATTTTATATATACCCCCCAAGGTGGAAGAGTAACGGCATATGTAGATATTTTTGTTCTGATCAACTCCAAATGATGAAATGCTGAATGTTGAATCCAGTAACTGAATATTTGTAGCAGGGTTGATCCCGTCATATGCTAAAGACCAGATCTTGCCTGTGCCATAATCACCATAAATATATTTTCCGTATAAATCCGGCATCTGGGATCCTCTGTAAACATAGCCACCTGTTACAGAATATCCTTGCGTGCGCCCGTAATCCCAGATAGGACGGGTAAAACCTTTTCCTGTGGTATCACATGTCCCATAACATTGAAACCCTTCCATCTTATTCCACCCGTAATTTTTACCGCTTTCAATTATATCAACTTCTTCATATAAATTCTGACCGACATCCCCAGCCCACATAGTATTGGTTGGAAAATCAAAGCTGAACTTCCATGGATTTCTGAGACCGTAAGCAAATATTTCCTCTTTAAATCCTGAAGTATTTCCATAATACGGATTTGTAACAGGAATCGAATATCTTCTTCCCCCTGAAGCTGAATCTATATTTATCCTTAAAATTTTCCCAAGCCATGTTGCTCTGTTTTGTCCGTTGCCCTGCGGGTCTCCGCCGCTTCCGCCGTCACCGAAAGAAATATATAAATATTTGTCGGGGCCGAAAGCTATCTTTCCGCCGTTATGATTTGAATAAGGCTGCGGCTGGGTAAGGAATATTGTTTCTGTATTCAAGCTAACTGTATCCGGATTTAATGAGTCTGCTCTGAATCTTGAAATTCTGGACCATTTACCGCTCAGACTTCCTGTACTGTCAAATGTGTAACTGACATAAAAGTATCTGTTGATTTCATAGTCCGGATGAAAAGCTATTCCCAATAATCCTGCTTCGCTGCTGCCCTGAGTCACTTTTGAATTAAGACTTATGAAAGTTTTTCTTGTGCTCACAGTTGGTGAATTATCAAAAACATACACTGTGCCGTTCTGCTGAAGCACGAATAGGCGGTTTGTACCGTCATCTGCCTGCACAAGTTCCACAGGATTATTCAACGGAGCCATGTTCGGAAATGCAGACTGAAGTCTATATTGTGCATTACTGATTATGGGGATGGATAAAACGATAAATGAAATAATGAAGATTAGTCTTTTCATGATTTTTTATTTAAATAAGTTAATGTAAATTTTTTTACGGAAATCCTTGATACACCTAAACAATTTTTCTATGGTGTAATCCTTCTTACAAAATTACTTGAATTATTATTAACAATGATCAGATCTTCCAGATTAACGGTGTTATCTCCGTTCACATCTGAAGGAGTGTAACCTGTGAAAAAAATAACCGCATCATTATATGTCAATAATATGTCAGTAAGATTTACAAACGCATCTGAATTGATATCCCCGCTGTAGATGCAGTATTCGGAACCTTTTAATATTAAATTATTTCCAAATGCCTGAGATGCTGAAATTGTAAAATCATAACTCATAACACTATCGATATAAAAAGGTGTACCGCCTGCGGTGCTCCAAGTCTCAATTGAATTAATAGTTTTAACTGCTAAATAATATGATCCTGTCTGAGCTTTTCTGAAAATTGTAGCTGCATTAAATGTGATTGAATCAATTACTGCTCTTGAAGAATCAACGATGCTGTAGGGAGGAAAAATATTCCTTAAATAAACTGAAATCGAATCCCGTCTGTTGAGTCTGTTCAGAGCTGCGTCATATAACCCTTCCGGAATTACTTTTATATTTATTGTAGTAGCATTTCCGAATTCAAACATAGCAAAAACCGGAAGATGATCTGAAGCATAATGAAGAGCATCAGCAACAGCCTGTGGTACGGCATTATTAGGTATTTTATTTATTGAATCATTATAATGATTGCCGTCATTTCCGAAAGAAACATATGAGCCCGGAATAAATTTTATACCGCCCGGATTTTTTACAGCATTAGAATTTAATATCATATCAAATCTGTCATCAAGTCCGCCGGTACTGCCGTTACCAAAAGATCTGGTCCGGGTTGATTGTGTATGGTAATACCTGAAAGAGAAGCTGTTCCATATTCCTGTTAAAAAAAGAGGATCATTAAAATTTCCGTCATCGGAGGGATTATCCCGGATTAACTTCTGATAAGCGGATTCTGTAGAACCATAAATATTAAAGTCTCCCAATACAATAAAATTGGTTCCGGCAGAAAGAAGATTTGTCTT
>JBDTWU010000065.1:0-5135 GCA_040006535.1 bacterium
GTTTTAGAAAATTCTTCTGAACCCAGTTTCTCATTTATCCCGGCTATTAGCTCATCGAAAATTATCCTGTCGGCCTTGGGAAATTTAATTTTATGCAATTTAAAATATTTTACCTCTAAGAATCCAAGCAGTTTAGCCCCTGTGCCATAGTCTCCGTCTCTGAAATGCATTTCCGCTGAGCTTAATATATTGAGTGCTATATCTTTGTTGTTTCCTGCTTCTCTGTATAAAGAGACACTTTCATAATAATATTTCTTAGCCTGCTCAAATTCTTTTTTCACGTAAGCTACTCTTCCTAAGCCATAAAGCGCAATTGCAATTTGTGATTTAGCTTTTATTTCCCGGCTCATCGCAAGGCTTTCCATAAAAAACTTTGTTGCCTGCTCCGGATCCTCTTGTATCAATGACACCTTTCCCAAATCATAAAGCGAATCCGCAATACATCCTTTATCTTCTATCTCACGTGAAACATTAAGACATTCTTTGTATAATTCAGCAGCGTTTCTATAATCACCCTGATTATAAGACACGTTGCCCAGATTCAATAAAGTAATCGCAGTTCCATCTTTATTTCCCATCAGATTCCTCAATTGCAAACTTTCCTGAAGCAACTCAGTTGCTTTATCATATTCGCCCTGTTCATAGGCAATAATTCCCAGATTATTCAGACAAATGGAAATACCCAGTTTATCTCCATTTTCACGACGCGTGGCAAGACTCTCTTCATAAAGTTTATAAGCTTTGGAAATTTCTCCCTGATTTGAATACACGTTTCCGAGATTGTTTAGTATAATTGCAATGCCGAGCTTATCACCTAACTCGCGGTAAATGCCAAGTCCTTCCTCATACAGTTCAGCAGCCTGTTCATATCTCCCCTGATCATATTCTAAAATACCCAATCTGACGAGTGAGTCGTTTATGCCTGTTTTATCTCCGAGCTCACGCCGGATCTTCAGACTCTCGTCAAGTAATTTCCTTGCCTTATCAACATCACCTTTCAATCTCGCAAAGTTTCCTAACTGACAAATTACTTTGCAGTAAACAGAATTATTATTTTCAGTATTTTTTTGTAAAATAGATTCCAGCCAGTGAATTCCACCCGATACATAACCACGTATCTGCCAAAACTTTCCCATTGCTGCTGCTATCCTTAAACCTTCCTCACAATGATTACTTTCTATAGACCATTTCAAACCTTTTTCAACATTTCCAATCTCGCTTTCAAGCACTTTTAAGGTTGACTCTGAGTCTATTCCTCTGAGTTTTTTATTTCCGGATTCAGCCAGTTCCATATAAAATTTAAGATGTTCAAATGAAAAACTTTCAAATTCATTCGTTTCTTTGATTTTGTCTTCGCCATACTGTCTGATTGTTTCCAGCATCACAAATCTTTCTTTTTCTTCATTGTAAATTGTAATGGATTTCTCTGTCAGGCTGTTGAGGATATCCATAACTTCAGTTTCGTGTGTTGTGTTATCGGAACAAATTTCTTCTGCTGCCTCCATTTTCCAGCCTCCCGAAAATACACTTAATCTTTTCCATAAAGTTTTTTCTTTTTCAGAAAGCAGATCATAACTCCAGTCGATCAGTGCACTTAATGTCTGCTGTCTGGGTAGTGCAGTTCTCTTGCCGCCTGTCAGAAATTTGAATCTGTCAATCAGTCTTTCATGGATTTTCTCAACGGATAAAATTTTTATTCGTGCTGCAGCAAGCTCGATCGCCAATGGAATTCCATCAAGCTGATAACATATCTGCGCTAATGCCGGAGCATTATCATTATTTACTCTGAAATCAGAACGGACTGCAATGGCTCTTTCAATAAATAACCGGACCGATTCGTACTGTGTCAATTTCTCCAGGGTTAAATGTTCCCCGGGGTTTGGAGTTTGGAGTGATAACGTTCTGTGAATTTGTTCCCCATAGCAGCTCAGGGCTTCACGGCTCGTTGCCAGAATTTTTAATTTCAGGCATTTGCTCAATAGTTTTTCAGCCAGCTTTGCGCTGTGTCCGATCATGTGTTCACAATTATCCAGCATGATAAGAATCTGTTTCTCCTTTAAATAATCACATAACGTTTCATCAGGATTTCGTTTAGTTTCTTCTTTCAGATCAAATACCTTCAAAACTGCCTGCACCAGAAGTGCCGGATCTGTCAATGACGCAAGCTCAACAATCCAGACTCCGTTTGCAAAATCATCAATAACTTCTGCACCAACCTGCAGCGCAAATCTTGTCTTGCCTGCTCCTCCCGAACCGGTAAGTGTCAGGAGCCGGGTTTTTTTTAATAAATCTTTCACCAGTTTCATTTCTGTTTCACGACCGATAAAGTTAGTTAATTGTATGGGAAGATTATTCGGACGCGCATCAAGAGTATTTAATGGAGGAAAGTTTTCACGAAGCCCTTTGGATTCAATTTGAAAAAGACGGATTGGCTGTATAACATCTTTCAGCCTTCTTTCACCAAGGTCCCGGAAGGAAATTTTATCCGCCGCGACGGAATCTTTTTCCTTTACTGGGTTAAAATTATTTTGACATAATTCATGTGTGTTGTTTGAAACAATGATCTGTTCACCATAAGCAGAAGACATTACTCTTGCGGTTCGCGCAAGCGTAATGTATCCCATGTATGTTTTATCATTCCATTCTGCATTTCCCGAATGGATCCCTATTCTGACTTTAATGACAGCATCATTCCATTTTTCATTTGCAAGATTTAACTGGGCATCAACGGATGCTTTGACAGCATCTTCTGCTTTTTCAAATGAACAGCAAAAAGCATCCCCGATGATTTTAAATACGTAACCATTATTTGATTCAATTGCATGCTTTAATATGGAATTATGTTTTTCCAAAGCTGCTTGAAGCGTTTCCGGAAATTCCTGAGAAAGCTTAGTGCTTCCTTCAATATCAGTAAATAGAAGCGTTATGTTACCCGATGGAATGTTCATACATAATCAAATTACAAATTACGAATGATAAATTGAACATTAACATAAATCATTGAATCACTACTCATACAAAATTATATTACTTACTCATGATGACTTGTATGACTATATTATTTGTGCCACGAATTTTACAATTTAATGAATACATTTGAATGAATTTTTTTAATTAAAACATGATGATTCGTGGCGAATTGTCAGTAAATTAAAATATTTTGATCATTAGTGTAGGAGAATTCAGATTAAAAAAGAATTCAGAATTAAGAATAAGAATTACGAATCTGAAAATATTGATCGTTAAGATTAGTGTTTGATATTTAAAGTTTGACCCGCCAAATGCAGGCAGGCGTTTCACGTTTGACGTTTACTGCCTCACCATTCACTCACCAATTCGTTCGTCTCTTTCACTGCTGTATCCCAAAGCTCATTCATAATATCATTATCTTTATAAAAATATCCGCCATAATTTCCTTCATCTAAAATTTTACGTGCATCTTCAGACGAAGCGGCCTTCAATCTTTCAAAATTCACCATTTGTTTCTGAAAAACAGGCATGTCAACATTTTTTAATCTTGTCCATTCAAAATTTTCCATCCATGATGCGTGGGATGCTACAGGATCTATCTCCTGAACCTTTGCCCAAACCTTCGGCGCTCTCCACCAATTATGAAATTTTACCTTTACATTTCTCTGCTCAGACATCCATTCTTTCGCAGATTTTTCCAATGGCATATTTCCGCCATGTCCGTTTACAATTAAAATTTTTCTGAAGCCGTGAGCGACAAGAGAATTCAGAATATCAATCATCACAAGACGAAGTGTTTCGAGCTGTAGAGAAATAGTTCCGGGATAAGCCATGAATAAAGGAGTGTGACCGAAATTCATAACAGGAAGAACCGGAATATTCAATGGTTCTGCAGCATCAATTGAAATTTTTTCCGCAAGTATGTTATCAGTTGCTAAGCTCAGATATGCATGTTGTTCCGTTGAACCAATAGGAACTATGCATCTGTCATCATTCTTCAGATAGTTTTCAACATCAAACCAGTTCATGGAAGATAATTTCATATTACATTTAGATTTATTATTCTAAATTTTCAATTATAAATGTCAGATAAAATATAAGACGTGAGATTTAAGACGCTAAACGTCAAAAGTAAAATGTAATCCATACTTATTTTCGTCAGAGTTTTTGCTGTCGCAAAGAGTTTCCCACAAGGGTTGCAAACTACTTTACTAAAGGTGCTAAAGGTGTCAGCTTGTTCGCGGGAAGCCCCAAAATTTCCCTTGCAGCATAACCTGTGTTATTCAAAGTATGCAAACCATTTAGTAGTCCCGGCATATCGTGACTGAAGTCAACTGCATTTGTCATCATAATGACAGACACATCAGTAATGGGATCATAAAGCATTTGTGAAAGACATCCTTTAATGTTACCATTATGTCCGTATCCGAGATTTTCCACATAGAAACATCCGAGTCCGTAAGTCTTATTATGCTCGGAGACTGTATTCTTCATCAGCTCAACGCTTGCAGATGTAAGGACATTCTCTCCTTTCATTATAGTGCGGATATACTTATCAAGCATTGCCATTGTTCCGATTCCATTTCCTCCTGCGACCTGCGATGACATATTCTGCTTTTCAAGTACTAAAGTCCCGCCGGGCATAAATATATTTCCTTTTACAAAAGGTTCAGGGATAGAGGTCTGTGATGATATATAAGGAAAAGAGATTTCCATAGGTCCCGCCGGAGTTCCGCTTCCTGTAATATAATCATGCAAATAATCTGCATAATATTTCCTGTTGCCGCTTCTGAATGTATAAACTCTTTCAATAATTTCCCCCAGCATTGTATAGCCTGTGTTGCTGTAATGAAAGCCCTGCCCGGGAGCGAAGTATGAAAGCTGTTTCAATGCATCCTGATTAACCAGCTCACTAGGCTCAAATTGAAAACCCGAATCCTTCTTAGTCATGTATTCAACATAGCTTAATCCATCAAACCCCGGCACGCTGTCATTGTCAATATCATAAACACCTGCTGAATGATTAAGCAATTGTTCAATTGTGATCTGATCTTTATAGGGAATATTGAATTCAGGACTATCGGGAATATAAGGTAAAGTGCTTCCGGGCATAAGATCCGTGATCTTTGATTTTATATCAAGCCAGCCGTCTTCCTGCATATTCA
>JBDTWU010000066.1:0-2235 GCA_040006535.1 bacterium
CTAATATAAGCAAAGAAATATTATTTCAAAAGCACCATTCTTTTGGTATCAATAACATTTCCGTCTCCAATTAATCTATAAAAATAAACCCCACTCGAATAGGTGTTTCCCTTAAATTCAACTTCATAACTTCCCGGCTGTAGAATTTCATTTACCAATGTCGCAACTTCAATACCCAATGAATTATAAACAGCTAAACTCTGCCGAGAAATCAGTTTTGTTAAATTATTTCACAAGCATCATCTTCTTCACGACGGAAAAATTGTCAAAAGATAATTTATAGTAATAAATTCCGCTTGATAAAGAAGAGGCATTAAGGTTTATAGTATAATACCCTGCTGTCTTGAATCCGTTTACTAAGTTCATAATTTCTTTACCCGAGTTATCGAAAACTGAAATGCTTACATTTCCGTCTTTTGGCAATTGATAATTAATAACTGTTGTCGGATTGAATGGGTTAGGATAATTTTGAGATAATTCATATCTGTTCGGGATTCCGATTACCACTTCATTACTCAAATTGAAATATTTGAAGTTACCGTCGAAGTCGATTTGTTTTAATCTGTAATTATATTTTCCCGTATTTAATCCTCTGTCAATGAATGAATAAATTTTTTGTGTAGTCACAGTTCCATTTCCCATAACATTTCCGATTTTGGACCATTGGCTATTTACAATTGACCTTTCAATATCAAAACCTAAGTTGTTTATTTCGGTTGCAGTTGACCAGTTTAATTTTACATTATTATTTGTAATAGCAGATACAAAACTTGCTAACTCGACAGGTAACGGATGATCTCCTTGTACTCGTAATGCATCTATACCAATGTAAAGACTGTTTGGACCATTTCCGGCATCAACTACACTATATCTTATTGCTAATCTCGCACCAAGTGCAGAGCTCGGAATGACGAATGATCTAAGCTCCCAGGTACCATCTGTGATAGCTTGAAATCTTCCCAGTTCAATCCAGCCCGGAGAACTTGGTAAAATACCTCCAAGAGGATTAAACATTACTCTTATTGAATCCGGGAAAATACTGTTCAATTGAGATCTTGAACGAAAGCATATAGAATCAAGGGCAATAACATTTAAACTCGGAAGAATAAGCCAGTTATCTATATCTCCGAAATTTAAGGCACTGAAAAAACTAGAAGCGACATAATCAGAGTCAGCTCCGTTAAAAGAAGGAAAAGAATTGGGGAGAGATGGCCTTCCGGTAAACCAGAAATTAGGTGGTGGTGAACCATTGAATGTACCGTTTCTATATACCAGGTATCCGCGAGCTTTTAAAGCTGCTGTGTCATTTGGTGCAGTGAAATCATCAGAATAATAATCGGATGCCGTAGAGTTTGGATTATTATCATTGTTGTTTATTACAATTGGAGCAGATTTATTTTTGTTTGCTATGTTAGTCTTTGACTTATTTGGATTATCACTACTTGAGAATCCAAGAAAAATTCCTAAAGTGATAAATACTAAGAAAAAATAAATAAGTGTTTTCATTTTTGTTAAATCCTTTCTAATTTGTTTTAAATTAATTATGAAATAACTTTTAATTGTTTTTTCATGGTATTACATTTTTTTAAATTTAAATTTGGATTAATTAATAAAATTATAAACTGAAGATCCCATCTTTTAAAAAAATGAAATCTTCAGTTATATTTTTAAGGAAATTACTTTAACAAGATCATCCTGTTAACCTGAGAAAAATCTCCTGCCTGAAGCTTATAAAAATACTGGCCGCTGGCAAATTTGCTTCCGTCAAGTGTAACTGAATAATATCCTGCATCCTGTAATTGATTGACAAGTGTTGCAATCTCTTTTCCCATAATGTCATAAACTATTATCGTGACATGATTGGCATTTGGTATTTCGTATTTGATAATTGTCTTTGGATTGAACGGATTCGGATAATTCTGCGACAGTTCATATTTTGCCGGAACTCCTACTACAACTTCATTCTGCAAATCATAATATTCAAAGTTTCCGTTGTAATCTATCTGTTTTAATCTATATTGATATCTTCCTGATGTAAGATTTCTATCCGTGAATTCATAATTCACCGGCAATGATGTGATCCCGTTTCCTTGAACAAATCCTATCTTTTCCCAACCGTTTGACGTTTGACCTTTGACGTTTGACCGTTCCACATCAAATCCCGAATTATTATTTTCTGCAACCGTTGTCCAGTTCAGTGTTACATTATTCTCGTGTGTTGAAGAAACGAAGGAT
>JBDTWU010000067.1:0-4094 GCA_040006535.1 bacterium
ACAGCAACGACAGGGGGGATGGCGAATGCGGTAGTCGCGACTACTGAAAATATTCTGTCGGCCATATTGTCAGTGTTATCTTTCATAATGCCTGTTGTAACTGCATTTGCGGTCTTTCTTATTATAATTTATCTGGTAAGAAAATTCTGGAAACTCAAAATCAAAAGGCCTGCTTTGAAAACCGGAAAATAATTACTTTTATTATTAGTTATCCAGAATTCTTCTGTGATAATTAATTTGTCCGAGATGATATGCAAGATGCGAAACCAAACGTGACATTATAAAACCTATTGTTACCTGATCACCAAATTTATCCAGCGGATAAATATCATTAATATTTTCCAGAGTAATTGTGTTAAAAACTTTTTCTATCATCGCTTTTGTTTTTTCAATTTCTTTAATCAGCTCTTCCTTTTTGACATTCTTTTGGGAAAATTCCAGCTCACGCTCTCTGATATAACCGGTGTTTCCGATTGTTGCTCCTATAAAATGATTTAAGTTGCCGCATAAATGAAGGCATAAATTTCCCGGGGTATTATTTATTTCCCCTGCAAGCTTCCATATGTTCTCTTCATTTTTATAAAGAGAAATTTCGTCTTTGACATCATTTAAATATTTGAGATAGAGCTCTTTGTAAGAATTCATATTGTTTTAATAAATTTTAGAATAAGAATCCGGTTCGGCCTCCCGCATTATTTCATAGACTGCTTCGAATATATCTTCGGCATTCGGCTTCGAAAAATAATCACCGTCTGTGCCGTATGACGGCCGGTGAGCTTTTGCTGAAAGACATTTAGGCGGTGAATCTAAATATTTGTAACCTTCATCTCTGTCAATAACATTCTGCAGCATGTATGCCGATGCTCCTCCCGGTACGTCTTCATCCAGAAATAAAATCCGGTTAGTCTTCCGGAGTGATTCCAGAATTATTTTATTGATATCAAACGGAAGCAGTGTCTGTATATCAATAAGCTCACATGAAATGTTCAGCGCACTTAATTTTTTCAGGGCATCTTTCGCAATATCAACACAAGCTCCGTAAGTCACAATAGTGATGTCAGTTCCTTCAATCAAAACTTCCGGCACTCCGAGCGGAACACAGACTTCACTTAAATTTTCCGGGAGGGTTTCTTTGAGTCTGTATGCATTCAATCTTTCTATTATCAGAGCTGGCTCATCAGATTTTAATATTGTGTTATAAAATCCTGCTGCTCTTGTCATATCTCTTGGTACGCAAACATGAACACCACGAAAACTATTTATTATTGTTCCCATCGGTGAACCCGAATGCCATATTCCCTCGAGCCGATGACCGCGAGTTCTGATAATGAGAGGTGCCTTTTGTCCACCGGCGGTTCTGTACTGAAGACATGCAAGATCATCACTTATGATTTGTAATCCATAAAGCAAATAATCCAGGTATTGAATTTCAACTATTGGCCTCAATCCCCTTAATGCAGCGCCGATTCCCTGCCCGACAATTGTTGCTTCACGAATTCCAGTGTCCGTCAATCTAAGTTCGCCATATTTTGCCTGAAGCCCTGCCATTCCCTGATTCACATCACCCAGTTTTCCAAGATCTTCACCGATAGCAAAAATTCTCGGATCCCTTTCGAAGGCAATATCAAAAAATGCATTCAGTACTTCCCTGCCGTCAACAACTTTTGAATCGGAGTTATATACAGGTTTCAATTCTGTTACATTTATCGCAGAGTCTTTTGATTCACTCAATAAATGAGAGCTATATCTGACGTTATTTTTTTCCTTATATTTAATTCTTCCCGCGCTTTCAATCCATCCTGTATGTCATTACCGGTGATTAAGAGCACATCATTTACAGCTTCCGAAATAACCTTCCGGTTATTTTCCAGCGATTTTTTTAATCGGTCGCTGATTTTATTTATCTCCTCACTCCGTTTGCTTTCCTTTGCAAGCTCTGCAAATAGATTTCTTGCTGCTTCATTTTCTTTTCTAATGGGATTAATATATTCATCCCAGGCTTCGAGCTGCATCTTCTTTGCAAAGTCTTTTGCGTCCGTCTCGATCAGATCGAGTTCATTTTCACCGGCAATTGCATTTGCAAGCATCCACTTTCTCATCTGCTCAATGCAGCAATATTCTTTTTCCCATTCAAGTCTTTCTTTCGATTTATATCTTTCATGAGAGCCCGACGTTGAATGTCCCTGCGGCTGAGTTACTTCCTGAACATGAAAAATTGCAGGGATGTGTTTTTCGCGCACGATTTTTATTCCTTCTTCATACATTGAAATCAATGAAGGATAATCCCAGCCCTTAGCTGTATAAATTAAAAATCCCTGGCCGGATTGTTCATCATATTCATATCCTTTCAGTACTTCAGAAATATTTTCTTTTGCAATCTGGTACTTGCTTGGAACGGAAATTCCGTAACCATCATCCCAGATAGAAACAGTCATTGGAATCATCAATACCGCCGCGGCATTCATTGCTTCGAAGAACATTCCTTCGGCGCAGCTTGCATTTCCAATCGTTCCAAATGCAACTTCATTTCCTTTATTTGTAAAGCCTGTCATTGTATGCAGCTGCTTATTATTCCGGTAAAGTTTTGATGCATATGCAAGACCGACCAGACGAATCATCTGGCTGGCGGTAGGTGAAATATCGGCGGATGTATTTTTCATCTGCATCAGATTTTTCCACTCTCCTTTTTCATCCAGCATCCGGTTGGCAAAATGACCATTCATCGAGCGACCTCCGGAGGCAGGTTCATGACTTAAATCTGTATCTGCATACATCTGTGAGAAAAATTGTTTCACTGTGGAAATTCCCGCTGCAAATGCAAATGTCTGATCCCTGTAATATCCCGACCGGAAGTCTCCATTCTGAAAAACTTTGGCCATAGCAATCTGCGCAACTTCTTTTCCGTCACCAAAAATTCCAAACTTGGCTTTTCCGGTTAAAACTTCTTTTCTGCCAAGCAGGCTTGCCTGACGGCTTTCATTAGCGAGTTTATAGTCCGCAAGAACTTCTCTTTTATAATCTTCGAAGGCAGGCTTTCCGTTCAAAGATATCTTAGGTTGTTTTTTCATTATCTCGGATGAATGTATAAATTAAATTGATTTATATAATTTACTTATTCCTGCTGAAAGGATAAATATATATTGCATTCCTTTATTTATTAAATAAAAAAATCCGGATGATTAAATAATCTCCGGATTTTAAATAAATAAATCCTAAAAATTTACTTTTTATTTATTGTAATAATTTATCAATTCATAATTTTTCTTTACTACGGAATTTTCAACTCCTGTCCGACATTGATCTTATCAGGATTGGAAATATCATTTGCCTTTGCAATGTCCATATATTTATTCGCATCACCGTAAAATTCTTTCGAGATCTTGCTTAAGGTATCTCCGGATTTTACGACATATGTCTTTCCTTCACCAAGACCTTTTCCGCCGCCGCTTGTCGGAGCAGATGCTGTATCGTCTTCATTGCTGTCCATTGTAATATCAGCGGATATATCGGAAGGATTGTCGCCGCCGATTTCTTTGATCTTATTCCACACAGCATTTTTTTCTTTCGGACCTTTAACTGTTGCAGTTAATTTTAATACTCCGCCATCTTCATTAGCAGAAACATTTCTTCCACCTGACTGGTTAAGAGAATCAATTACTGCTCGATATTTTTCCTGTAATGCCATTTCGTACTCCTTCTATAATTTAGATTTATAAATTTTTGTCAATTAAGAAATAATCTTATACACCCCTTGCAGCACCACGTCCTTTGATAAGACGGTACAAGCCCAATAAAACTAAAGCACCTAAGATTGACGCTATAAATCCTGCAGACTCTCCTTCATGATAAAAGCCCATCATTCTTCCCAGAAATGTGAATAGTATGGCACCGGCAATACCGATCAGCATTGTTATAAAAATTCCTCCCGGATCTTTACCCGGCATTATTAGCTTTGCTATAGCACCAGCTATTAAACCAATGATAGCACTCCATAGAAATGACATAATAAAATTGCCTCCTTTAAGTTAAGTTTTGTAAAAAATATTTTTTTATTGTGTTACTAATTGGAGACAATATAAAAAATATCCCTTTAA
>JBDTWU010000068.1:0-1916 GCA_040006535.1 bacterium
TTAGCTGTAAATCTTCCGTCTCCACCTGTGCCAACTATATCGACAACCGGCTTATCAAACTGATCTGCATCAAGTGTATATATTCCGCTGTCAATCACGGCATCCCTGTATCCATGCAAAATATGTTCTGAAATACAATCCGGATTGTTGATCTTTATGAATTTCAGAATTTCATCTGTATTATAATCACCTTCCATGATATTTGTCATTTCTTCATATGCGGCTTTCTTTAATTCCGATGATTTTAAACTTATCTCATCAGACATATAAAAATATTTATCGTTATTGCTCAAGAGTTTTTAAACCTGCCTTTTTGTAATTCTTTGGATGCCCTTGTCACAGTGGCAACACCTACCCTCAGCCTTTTTGCAACTTCATGCTGCGGAATTCCTTTTTTCAGCAGATTCACTATACTAAGCCTTTTAGGAATTTCTTCAATTTCTTTTGAAGTCAGAATTCCAAAAAGAAAATCTTTCATACCTGATCTTGTTTTAATGTCAAGCAACAGTTCAATAAAATAATTCAGCTGATTGGAATTTTTCACGTCATGAATAATTTAAATACAATTTCTTTTTTTGTATACTAATATACTATTATAATAGTATAGAATCAACGTTTAAAAAAAAATTATATCTTACGCGGCAAGGGCGAGGGCTTAATTAAAGTTCTGTGCAATCCGCTCCGGTTTTGGGCATACCTGAAAACAGCTATTGATAGTTAAATTTTGAAATTGTTTTGACAGGAGGAATTATCTAATTTCGTTTTTAACAATTATGTTTATAACGTTCGAAGGAATTGATCTAAGCGGGAAATCCACCCAGGTAAAACTTTTAGAAGAATTTTTAAGAAATAAGAACAAGAAGGTAATTTCAGTCAGGGAACCGGGAGGAACGTTAATTTCAGAAAAGATAAGGGATATTCTTCTGGATAAAAAAAATCTTGATATGGAATATCTTACTGAGTATCTGCTGTTTTCCTCATCAAGGCAGCAGCTTACCAAAGAAATAATTATCCCATACCTTAAAAAAAAAGCCTTTGTCTTGTGCGACCGGTATTTCGATTCATCCACAGCTTATCAGGGTTATGGCGGTAAGATCGATCTGAAGATTATAAACAGCATAAATAAAATAGCAGCTGAAGGATTAATTCCTGATATTACTTTTCTGATAAATATCAGTGCAGAGGAATGTATCCGCCGCAAGAAGCTGAATAAAAAAGAAGAAGACCGGATCGAGCAGAAGAAAATTTCTTATTATAAAAAAGTTATTAAGGGATATCTGCAGATCGCTAAAAACCATAAAGACAGGTTGGTTGTTATAGACGGCACTAATTCTATCCAAAATATTCATAACGAAATAATTGAAACAATAAAATTTAAATGTAAATTATAAAATGAAATATCTAAAACTTAACTCAAACAGATTTATACCCGTCGCTCTTATGATAATTATTGTCTTCCTCCTTGGAGTAAATGTATCGGGTGATGATGACATCTATGAAAAGATAAACCGTAATATGGATCTGTTTGGACAGGTTTACAAAGAGATCGCATTGAATTATGTCGATGAGATTGATGCCGATAAATTTATAACTGCCGGAATAGAAGGAATGCTTTCCACTCTTGATCCCTATACCAATTATATAGACGAAAGAAGCAGAGACCAGATAGATATGATCACCACAGGAAAATACGGCGGGGTCGGGATTACAGTGGGAGTCAGAGACAGTATGATCTACATAATGGAAATCATGAACGGCTACGAAGCTCAGAGAAAAGGCATGAGAATCGGAGATAAGATTATTGAAGTTGACGGCAATGACCTGAATAATGAAAAGGTAGACAATATGAGAAGTCTTATTCGGGGGCCGGTTGGAACAAAGGTAAAAGTTAAAGTTGACAGAGAAGGTGAAGTAAT
>JBDTWU010000069.1:0-2149 GCA_040006535.1 bacterium
ACTTCTATGTTTGTTCCGTCATACATTAAGTTGTATAATTCCGGTGAGCTGTCAGAGCGTGCGAAGCAGCTGGAATCAATGCTTGCAGACTGCAACATCTGTCCAAAGAACTGTAAAGTAAATCGCCTGAACAATGAGATCGCAGCATGTTATTCCGGGTACAAGCCAGTTGTATCTTCTTATTGCATTCATTACGGGGAAGAGCCGGTCCTTGCAGGAACAAAAGAGTACGGAAATGATAACGGAGTCGGAAATATATTTTTTGGAAACTGTAATCTCCGGTGTGTATATTGTCAGAATTATGAAATATCTCAAAATCATAAAACAGAAATAAAAAATGAAGTATCAGTTAAACGGCTCGCCGGGATGATGCTTGAACTTCAGAGTAAGAATGCAAATGCGATCGGCTTCGTATCACCAACACACTTTGTCCCTCAGATAGTCTCGGCAATTGCAATTGCCGCTGAAGAAGGTTTAAACCTTCCGCTGATATACAACACAAATTCATACGACTCCCCCGAAGTCCTGAAACTGCTCGACGGCATCATCGACATTTATCTGCCCGACCTAAAGTATTCCGAAGATGAATACGGCTACAAATATTCTAAAATAAAAAATTATGTTCATCATTCAAGGGAAGCAATAAAAGAAATGCACAGTCAGGTGGGAAGCGGACTCGTAATTGAAAATAATTTATTGAAAAGAGGTCTGCTGATCAGGCATCTGATATTACCAAATGATATTGCCGGAAGCTATGATACTTTAAAATTTATTTCGGAGCTAGATAATGAGATCAGCATCTCTGTAATGTCACAGTATTATCCAGTACATAAGGCTCTGACAGTTGATCTTCTTTCAAGAAATATCCGCGAAAGGGAATACGAAAAAGTTATGAACTGGATGGAGGAATTCAATCTTGAAAGCGGATTTCTTCAGGAGTTTGAGTCTGAAAATTATTACAGACCGGACTTCAATGACAGAGCCGAACCTTTTAAGAGATAACATAAAATGTATGAAGGTGAATTTGTTTAACCTAATTTTCAAAGACTGATTGAACAGAAAACTGAACTTACTGGTAATTGGAATTTTGATTTTCATGATCGGACCGTTTATTATACTATTTTTTTTTAATAACCCAACTCCTGAAGATTTTTCCTGGAGTGAAACAACCAGAAACTTAGGTTATATAGATGCTCAAAGATTTTATTACAATATCTGGAGCGGCCGGTATTTCTCTTATTTAATATTAAGCATCAACCCTTTACTCTTCAAATCCTTTGAAGGTTATAAAATTTTCTTATTGTTGTTCTTCCTCCTGTTCAATTATCTGATATTCCTTTTCATTTCACAAATAACGAAAGATGTTTTAATATTCAGTGAAAGACTGTTATTAACATTATCATTTATTTTTTTATATTTATATGCGATGCCTTCGGTATCAGAAGGTTTCTACTGGATGACAGCTGTAATGATTTATCATGTGGGGATAATGTTGTTAATGTTGTTAATAATACTATTTAAAAAACTAGAGAGTGTAGAATCAGTTCCTTTAAGATTCACCTACACTTTATTTGCCGTTCTGATTATTGCAGCTGCTGCCGGTACAAGCGAGATTACTTCAATGCTGACATTTCTTCTGGCAGGTATATTTTTAATCAGAGCTTCTATATTCAGGAAGAGCTTACAATGGATTTCATTAATGTTATTAGTTGCTGCCGGGATATCAGTATTTATAGCCTTTTCGTCGCCGGGAAATTACTTAAGGAGCGCAGAGTTTGGAAATAGTCATAACCTCACATATTCACTTCAACATTCCTTCATGTATTTGATTAAAAGTTTATTCTCATGGATTTTCGTCTCGCCGTTATTAGTGTTTACGGTATTGTTGTCTCCGCTATTATTAAAATTATTTAATAATAAAAAAAAGATCTCAAACAGATTTATTTTTTTAAGATTAACAGCATTTATTTTTTTATTATATGGAATAATATTTTCTACTGTGTGGAATACCGGTGAATCTCCCTACGGAAGAACAGGAAATGTAGTATACTTTATTTTTTTATTTGGATGGTTTTACAACTGTATGTTTTTGGTTTCGTATGTTGATAAGAAAGTAAATGTTAATTTTAATAAATTCCCGTTGTATGTT
>JBDTWU010000070.1:0-17620 GCA_040006535.1 bacterium
ATTGTAACAGCATCTCTTATTGTTGCATTCACACCGAGAAAACAATTTCTTTTAACGTAACAAATCATGAAACCACTTGAAGTAATAAATTGATTATTTTTAATAATAGCATATAGCTGAATAGTTTTGTCCACAGGAATATAACAATTGTCTCCGGTTGTTAACTGGGAGAAATAAGTGCAGTAAGAGCTTATATATGATTTTACCATTTAATACTTTTATCTTAGCATGATATGATATGATGTAAATTTTTGGCATAAAATTATTTATTCATGTATAGCAATCCATTGCCCATTAATTTCCCGCCCGGAGTTATAAACTCTTCAAATTTATATATTGATTTTATTTCTTTCCAGAATTGGTGAACTCCGCATTCCTCCCTTAACGTAGTAATGTCATGAAACCCAACGAGTCCATCATGTGACATAAATTGCATATAGATTTCAAAATCTTTTTTTACCCCTTCATATGTATGGTCACCATCGATAAACAAGAAGTCTATCTTATCTTTTCCGAGAATTTTTTTTAATTCGGATATAGTACTTTCTGATTTTGAATCCCCTCTGATAAAATGTAAACTTGTGTTTTTTCTGTCGCAAACAAATTGCTTAAAAAATTTAATTCTCTTTGAATTATATCCCCCGCCATATCGTCCATCCGGTAAATCAATACTTATAACTTTTTTTGCTTCTGAATTTATTCTTGTCCACACATAGAAAGTACCTCCGTCCCATGTTCCGATTTCAGCTACAACTTTTGGTTTATGCTCCTTCACTCTTAAACATAAGCCCCGAAGCTCACTTCGATCCTGTGCAAGGCGAATTTTACCGTAAAGTCCTTTACCAGAATATTTGTTTAAAGAATCAATAACAGCATCTATATCGTCAGTCGTTAATATTTTTTTTAACCTGCTTTTTGAAATGAAAAAAGCTGCCAAATCCTTTACTTTTCCGTACAACCCGTTTCTGTTGTCCATCTAATATTTATTTTTTTGCTAAAGAATAAGTTTTTTGTTTAGGGTAAGAGCACTGATAATGTGCACACTTCTTTCGAAAGGTTCTTATATATTCATCTGATAAAAAATCCAAATAAGTTTTCATTATGATGCCCTGTAGCCGTACTTGAGGAGGAGGATACTGTGGCAGCTGTCATTTTCAAGATGTCCTCACTTTTTCCAATTGAGCATTTACGAGATTTTAATTTCATCACTCTTTTTTTCAAACAATATAGTCCGCGGTGGAAGATATACTCCCTTTTCAACAGTGTCCTTCATTATGATCGCACCCGCGGCAACCAGTGTTTCCGGTGCGATTGTAACAGCATCTCTTATTGTTGCATTCACACCGAGAAAACAATTTCTTTTAATGGTAACAAAACCTGAAACAACTACATGCGAAGTAATAAAATTATGATCTTCGATTGTTACATCATGTCCGATATGATTACCGCTCCATAGGACAACATTATTGCCGATCCTGACATATGGCTGTATAGTATTATTCTCAAGAATAAAACAATTGTCACCGGCTGGGAATTGTGAGAGATATGTACAGTGCGAACTTATATAGTTTGCCATCTTATATCCTTTATCCTTGCATTCGTTATAAAGTTTCTCTCTAATTTTATTCATATCATTATATCCCACTGCTACGAAAGTCTCAAATTCCCGCGCAGGATATTTTAAATTTAACTCATCAAAATCAATAACTGGAAGTCCTTCAAACTCTACATCGGTTATGTATTTCTTATCAACCGAAAATGCAGCTACCTCATAATCGGAATCAATTGTAAAATAATATTTTGCAAGCCTGGCATTGGAAGTATTTCCAATTATAACCACTTTTTTATTTTTCATGTTTTTAAAATGACTTCATAAATTTTGTTGCATCCGGACCTTCGTTAAAGATCAGATCAATAATGCTTACTGAATGTGTAAATTCACCATGCATCTGATTATAAACAGGATAGCCGGTGTAATCAAAGTAATGAACCTTTATATTTTCTTTTTCAAAAAGCTCTTCATTCATATATGCTTTTGCAGCAGGGCCGGAGTAATAATCCGTTGCACCTGTCTTTTTACAGATATCCACAAGACGTTCAGTCTTCTCTTCAAGAAGATCAAATTCGCTTGACCATCTGATCTGCGTTTTGATTTCAAGAATTCCGCATACTGTTTCCAGAAATTTATGATTCACCTTGCTTAAATTCTCTTCCTTATAATTAAGATAAATTTCTTCAAAAATATTTTTAAAATCATTGAAATATTTTGACTTCGAATAATTATGAGTGATCATATTCCAGTGTTTTAATCCCCAGTCCATTTCATTTATTTTAGTTTCGTTTATCTTTTGGAAATACTTTCCTTTTACTTCAACGGGAATTGTAAGCCACTTCAATCCGTCTTTTGTCTTTATCTGATTCCTGTTGCGCCAATCCCTTCTTGTGTATTGCATGTCATCGTAAAGAATAAGCTCATCTACTATATTGATCGAATCGAAATAACCTTTCCATGGAATATAATTGGATTGTGTTATGAGAATTTTTTTCAAATTATATGTTAACCTTCTTTTCTATAATGTAAAGAGGACGGTCCTTTGTCTGCTCAAATATTTTGCCTATGTATATTCCCGCAATTCCAATGCTCATCAGGATCAGTCCAGTTGAAAATAATATTGCTACTATCAGGCTTGGCCACCCGGGCTGAAACCTGTTAAGAAAATATAGCAGAACAATTATTATTCCTGCGATCAGAGACAGCATTGAAATCAGAAAGCCGCTGTATATCGATAGCCTTAGCAGCTTGTCCGAATATGAGGTCCAGCCCTGAACTGCGGTTACAAAAAGTTTTGGGATGGAATATGTCGATGCTCCCGCAAATCTTTCTCTGTGCTCAACCTGTACATATGAGGATTTAAATCCTACCCATTTTAAAAGCTGAATATAAAGTCTGTCCTGATCCTTCAATTTAAGAAATTCATTTTTAACCCGTCTGCTTATCATAGTCATCGATCCTGCATCCACATCATAATTCTTATCCGAAAAAAGTCTGAACATTGAATTATAAATTTTAGCTGTCAGCAATTTAAATATTGAATGTTTTCTTCCAATTCTTTTTGTAAAAACCACATCATTGCCTTTATTGAATTCATTGAGTAATATTTTAAAATGAACCGGATCGTCCTGAAGATCGCAATCCATTATAACAATCATGCTTCCGGAGGATTCTTTTATTCCGGCAGTTATAGCATAATGCTGCCCGAAATTCCTGCTTAGTTTAATACCCTTTACCCTTGTATTCTTTTTACAATTCTCTTCAATTTTTTCCCACGAATTATCCCCGCCGCCGTCTTCTACCAGTATGATCTCGTAATCATTGGTTAATTTTGAAACCTCTGCATCAATTCTCTTTACCAGTTCATCCACTATGTTACCGGCCTTATATACGGGGCTTACTATTGATATTGAATTTTCCGCAGGACTCATTCAGTAAAAAAATTTACGAATTTTAATTCTTGATCTTCGATCTTAAAATCGGTCTCAACTCTTTTGCGTGCATTCAAAGCTATTTCTTTCCGTTTATCACCCGGCAAATTTATTACTTCCACAATCTTGTTTGCAAATGCTTCAGGATCTCTTCTGTTAACAATCCATCCTGTAGATCCATCCACAACATTCTCTTTCAATCCTTCGGCATCACTCACAACACAAAGCAGTCCCGCTGCCTGAGCCTCAAGCACCGATACGCAGAATCCCTCCTGCAGGCTGGTCTGAAGATAAATGTCTGACTCATTCATTAAATTATTTATCTGAGAATGAGCGGCTCTCCCTGAAAAAATAATTTTATCCCCGAGGCCGGATTGATATACTGCAAATTTCAACCGTTCAAACTCTTTACCATCTCCGATAATTTTGTAAATGAAATCTATTCCTTTAGCATTCAGATCTTTCATTGCATAAATGGAAGTTTCATAATCCTTTATCCAGTTCAGTCTTCCTACAGTCAGTATTCTTAACGGAACATGAATTTTACCTAAATCACCTTTAAGTTTAAATAATGAAATATCTATAGCAGGGGTGATCTTTTTGAAAGGCTTGTTGCCGGGTAATCCCAGTTTGAGTGCCTTATAATACAGGTAATCTGAAATTGTATGAACCTTATCAACATTATCCCAGATCTTTTTGTATGAATCAGGATGCTTTAACGGATAAATATTTATATCATAGCCCCTGAAGCTTACTCCCATTTTTGCACCGATAGCCTTAGCTGTATTTTCCCGCTTCAATGCCATGGTTGCAAATCCGAAATGAAGCCAGTCCAGCTTATATCTCAGTATGTGGGCATTTAAATAAATTGTTTTCAAACTTTTATAAAATGATCTGCCATCTTTTCTCTCAAGTAAAAATAATTTCTTTGCTGATAAAGGTGAGCTGATGAATGTATAAAATATAACAGCTGTAAATAAAAAAAATTGTTTTACTTTTTTACTGCCGTCAACCGGAAATGAAGAAACGCTTTTAAAATAATTTTTTCCTTTCTTTTTCTTATTGCTGAATACAATTACATTAAATCCTGATGCGCGAAGACCTTTGATTTTATAATTAAAAAATGTTTCGGAATACTGAGGCGCCTCGGGCAAAACAAGTCCTATTCTCATTAATTTAATGAAGAATGGAATTATAGAATTCCGAAAATTGACGTACCTGTCTTTCTCCCGAAAATTTTTCAATTACGGTTCGCCGGGCTTCTGCTGTGAGATTTTTTTTAGTCTCTTTGCTTGTAACTATGTACTCTTTTATTTTAATTACAATACTGGACGGATCCCTCAGAGGAACAATGTATCCGTTGAAATTATCCTGAACTGCCTCTTTCATTCCGCCGCAATCGGTTGTAATTACCGGAATTCCGGTCGCCATTGCCTCAAGGACAACGTTTGCAATTCCTTCCTCTACGCTCGGAAGCAATAAAATATGAGAGCTCTGAAGCTTCTCAATTAAACTTTGATATTCCATGCCCTGAATTATCTTTACACATTCCCTGAGTTTATATTCATCAATTAAAAAAATTATCTCTTCGGGTATTTCACCCTGTGCAACTATTGTATATTTAAATTTAACTTTCTCATCTTTTAATTTTTTCATTGCGTCAAGAGCATAATGATATCCTTTTTTCCAGTGAAACCTTCCTACAGATATAATTTCTAAAGTGCCTGATTCATATATTGATGATTTTCTATCAATAAGATCTTGTCTGACACTTGTATAAATTACTTTAATTTTATTTTTATCAGCACCATACTTTGCAGCTTCATCTCCTATTGCCTGCGAGACAGCATGAAATCCGTCTATTGCAGGAAAATATTTTTTGTAAGAATCGGCCAGCTGCTGATCTGCAAGCGGGGAATAATTTATATGCGCTCCTCTGAGACTTAAGGCTGTTTTACTTTCTATTAAATTAAATATTTCTGGATGCTGCTGAACAGTCTTCGCCCACTGTATGTGGAATATATGAGGTTTATTATTGATCACCGGAAGTAATGCGCCGGCCTTTTTAAAAAATGATTTAAATCCTCCGGAGGTTTTGCTGAAACTTTTTAAGCTCTTAAAAAATAATTCAGGATCTTTTAAAAATAATTTTAAGAATTCCTTCAATACAAAGAATACCAGCGGAAAATCTTTTACCGGTGTCGGGAAAAGCTTTACATTTTTTCTTGCACTGACTTCCTTTACAAGTTTTCCGAATAAATATATTTCATAGCCGGCTTCAGATAAACCGTCTATTAAGTTCTCTACGAAAGTTGTCGAAGGGATATTTCCGGAATATATTGCTATCTTCAACCTGAACTAAATTAAATTCTGAGATTTCTTATTTGCAAACACAGATAGTGATAAGAGCATGCTTACTGAATGTGAATAATTCAAACTATTCTCATTTCGGAATTTGTCATAAAATATTTTTGTGATCTCAGGTGCAATAAATTCCGAATAATTTTTATTCTCAAACAAATACTTCCGGAGACTGGAATCATTCTTTTCACCTACAAATTGAATTTCCCAGTTTCGGGTGATTTTTTTTTTATTCATAACTTTTTCCCTGAAAAGATTAGTTGCTTTGTTAAATGCCCTTCCCGGAATTCTGCCCGGGTTTTCAAAATCTTTGTAGTTGTATAAGTTCAATGGCTCATAAGTTTGCCAGGGAATTTTAGCCAGACGGGGATTCTTCATTTTTATATAATTGATTTGTATCTGTCTGCCGTTTAAAAATTGTTCGGGAATTTTACAAATCAATTTACACATCTTGTCGTCATAATAAGGCAGATATATCGGCTTATACCGGCTGAATATCTCCATGCTTACACTGGTCCATCTGGGAGCCCAGTACATTGATTTGAAAGCTCTTATTCTTGAATTTGCATTATCAATTTTTATATTCTGCAGGATTCCGGTTAACCTTTCCCTGAAATAAGCTTCGAAGTTACTTTCGAGCCCCCACATATTCCACATTGCTTCTGCAAGCTCCTTTCCGCCGCGCTTGACAAGTTTCTTTATCAGGACATTCACCTGCCCGTCAATTGAAAGATCATCATCCACACCCATCCCGTCAAATAATACATCGCCCCAGTGTCCGAGAAAAAAAATGTCACCGAGTAATTGTACTTCCTTTATTACCGCCATCTGACGGGGATTTATAAAATCCGCATAGCATTTGTTAATATTGGCAAGCTCATCGATAACGTTCCATAAATATCCTTTTTTAATTATGTATTCGGAAAATGGATATGATTTTACTCCGGCAATTTCTTTACCATACTTTGTTTCATCAAAACCTTTTTCAAATTTATAGGAATAGCTTTTAACCATATTATTAAAATCCTTCGGGATAGCAGCAGCTTGCGTTCTGCTGTCAAGTCCGCCGGACAGAGGAAGGATAACATTCCTGTCTTTTAAATTTACTTTGACAATGCTTTCATATAAATCCGCAAACTCTTCTGTTGCCTGATCAAGTGAAATATCTTTGGGATCATAATGCCACTGCCAGTATCTTTCAGAGTTTTTTAAGTAATTATTTTCGTCAAGCTCATAATTTAAAAATGGCTGCAAAACTCCGATATTATTATAATAAGTATCTTTCTCCAGAAAAAAACCAATAGCACTGAAGATACAGATTGCCTTAAGATTTAAACTTGTGTCGCCTTCCTTATTGTAAAACGTTTGTCTGTCAGGAATAATATCCGTTCTCAATCAGCTCTTTCCGTTTTTTTTAAACAGGTCAAACCGTAGCTTGGCTGAAACTCTTGTAGCCAGGCTGAAAGGCATTATAAGATCAAGAAAAAAATCCTTGCTGAATTTTTCCCTGAGCTCCGGATTACTTTTTAAACCCTTCAATACATCTCTCCTGCTTTCAAAATAATTTTTTTTCAGGGCTGTTTTTTTCAGGCATGTATAATATTTGAACTCATAATTTTCAATCAGTCCTGATGTGTCCTTATTTTTTCTTAAAAAATCTATCACCCATCTGATAAAAACTAAATTCCATTCGTTCATTATGCCGCTCTCTTTAGCCTGTCTCAGCGTAGAATCCTGATGCCTTCTGTATTTTACCAGCATCTCATCATCATAATATATTTTAAAACGGATGGCCAGCTTGAGCCAAAGAACAATGTCCTCTGAACCCTTTATCTCTTCCTCAAATCCTTTTACTTCATCAAAATAATTCCGGACTATCAGGCTGGCACTCGGCAATGGTGTTGCACGTAAATCGCTTAAAAAGATCTTTATGAGTTCCGGCGAATCATAGCTTCTGCTGTCGATCTCTTTTCCATTATAATTAACCGGTTGTTTAAATGAACGTTCTTTATACCAGTATAAAGCTGGACCCCAGATCATTGCACAGTCTTTAAGAGTCTCAAGGATGTTCAATTGATGAGACAATCTGTTTTTATACCAGATATCATCCTGATCTATAAAAGAAATTAATTCACCCGAAGATCTTTCAATGGCGCGGTTTCTTGTATATGCTGTTCCGCAATTATTATTTGCAGAATGCTCGTAATAAAATATCTTACCGGGATGATCACTTGATAATTTTTTTCCTATTTCCCGCGAGCTGTCTGTGCTGCCATCATCAAAAAGAATCCACTCCCAATCATTGTAATCCTGGCTCAGAACACTCTCAATTGTATCCTGCAGCGTTTTAGCACCGTTATATAATGGCGTTATTATCGAAACTTTAGGCAAATTTTTTGGGCATAGTGAAAGTGATTTGAATATATTTTATTTTTTTGCAACTGAATAAATAGTTGTTTCCGGCATGAGGCGTGAAATTTTAAAAATTCCTTTTGCAAAATATTTTCTGTGTATTCTCCTGAGCAAATATCCGGGACCTGATTCATCTTCATGCTTTTCAGCAAGAATCTGAGGCAGAGGATATTTCAATGGCAACAGCTCTTCATTTTTTCCTCTCGTCAATGACATCATTGCCTTTGAATCATCAAACTTTAAAGATGAAAATAATTCCTTTGTGCCATCATATGTAAATCGCCATAAGTCGATCGGCATCTTTGAAATTTTTCTGACATAACATTCTGACAACAAAATAATCCCTTCTCTTTTTAAAAGCGATATGAGATTATCCGAGGCTTTAAATGGATTTTTCACATTTGTCAGCACTTCCATACAGATAATTGTTGTGTAAAACTCCTTATGCTTTTTAATGAAATCCGATTCTGAATCTGTTATGTCCGCAACCTGATCTACTCCTTCTCCCTCAAAAATATCAATACCTGTGATGTCTTTTAACCCGAATTTCAGCAGGCTTGTTTTAAGATTTGCCTTATCATAATCATATTGCTTTGATCCTACAAGTAATACCGGTTCTTTAATTAAATTTTTATTTAATGAAAGAAAACTTATTTGGTTTTCGGTTGCCATAGGATTTCATTTAATTTTTGAGAATGGATGAACCTGGCTTCGGGCCATTTGTCATGTATCGAATTTAAAAGTAATTTTAATTCTTTGAAAGTCCTGTCTCTGTATTCCGGAGCATATCTACCTGAAATGTTTACGCGATGAAAATCAATTACTGCAGGTGTTTCATTTACAAATGCCCTTCCAATTGATTCAAGACATTGCTGATAATAAAATTTATAATCCGGATGGGGATCCAGCCTGGCATTCCTTACAGACCAGTATATTCCTTTTCTTTTTTGAAAATTAGGATAACTGAATCTTTTATTATCTGAAGTAACAAGTCTGTTTGAAGATTGTATCATTGTGATGTTGTTGGCTTTCAGACTGTTAATGAATTGCCTGTCTAGAATAAAGGTGGGAGGAATAATACTTGATGAATAAAATCCAAAAAAATTTTTAAAAGCTTCTGCTGCCTCTTTTATTTTGTCATCCGATCCGTTGAGATTGCTTAGCTCTCCGTGACAGAATTTTAAATTTCCTCTTGTAGTAGATCGTGCGGTAAAAAAATCCTTGTTAAATGATTCTTTTCCCTCATCCGTTTTAAAAAATTTAGCCAGCTCTGTTACATCGTAATGACTGTAACCATGAAGCTGGGGAAATATGTAATTATTATTTATCCCCTTTTTATAAAGATCCCTCACATCTTCAGACTGCTTGTTAAATCCCTGCTTCAAAGGCATAAAATCAAGATCCTCCTTTGAGGAATAATTAACATTGTGTGTGATAAAATTAGCTGTAATGACAGGAGGAAATTCAAATTTATTTTTATATTTTTCGAGTATGTCATAAAGACCGTTCAGATCTTCCCGTGATTCAAGAGAATCATAACTCCATCTGCTTAATTTTTCCAAACCGTATTTTCTTTCCATCCATTTCACAGAATCTTTATTCAAAGCTCTTTCAAGTCCCCAGTCATCACTTTCAATTATAATATACTTCTCATCAAATTTTTTTCTTAATAAATGCGGTAAATGTTTGAAAATATTAAATGGATTTCTCAAGCAGCATATTAAAAGTTACGATCACCCTTTATCAGCTTTATGTATAAATTCTGAAGTGCAGATGTTTCATTTTCTATGGAATAATTTTTCTTTATGAATTCTTTCTGTTTGGTAATTTTTTTTATTCTCTCCTCTTTGCTCATATTCATGGCACTTAAAATTTTATTTGCAATCGATCCCGGGTTTTCTGATTCAAACAGCTGATCCTGAAATTCCCTAAACTGATCCTTGATACCCGGCACATTACTTCCGTAACTCAATACTCCGCTTGCCATTGCTTCAAGTACGGAGATAGGTCCGCCTTCACCGGTCTTCATAGAAGAGAGAATGAAAATGTCCGCAATGCTAAAAAATGATTTTATATTACTCTGCTTGCCCGTAAATATTATTTTATCACTCATACCTAACTTTTTAACTTCCTCTTTAAATGCATCTGCAAATTCGGTCTTATCTTCTCCAACTATAAGCAATTTTGCTTTTTCATAGTCCTCGTATGCAAGACAAAATCCTTTGATAAGAAAATCGATTCCTTTAATAGGTATTATATTGGCAATTGTAAGTATGATGGGATAAGAATCCGATAGACCATATTTCAAAATTAATTCTTCGTCCCTGACCAGATTTGAAAATTCTTCAGTGTTAATTCCTATATGTATAAGTGAGTACTTTGTGATATTCTTGAAAAAGCTTTCAATCATCTTTTCATTTTGTGGTATTATTGCATTTGCAAATTTTGTTCTGATCTTCCAGGCATTGCTGCCCCATCCCATATTTTTCTTTGTGTAAATCCACTTGATCCCCGCCAGCTTTGCTGCAAGTGCTTCCGAATAATCATCGGAATAATTATATGAATGAATTATATCGGGATCAATTTTTTTAAAGAACCTGGATAGATTATAAACGCTTTGGATGCCGGACATTCTGGGCTTCATCGCCACCGAAAACTGGGAAATATAAATTGGTACGTTCAGATCCTGAGCTGCCTTGAATAATTCTCCCCTTTCGTGACGGCAGCATAAGCTTGGCTCGAACGTATCTCTGTCAAGCCGGGATACTACGTTTAACAACGCCTTACCGCTTCCAGCTGTGTTGAAGTTTGGAATTGTATATAATATCTTTATTTTTTTATTTCTCAATAATCCATTAACTATAAATTATCATAGCCGGCCGCTGAATTCTAAAGATAGGAAATTTAAATTGATCTGTATAGTTTTTTGTATGAGTTGTCAACTATTTCAGTTGACCAGTTTGCAACGGCTTTTTTCCTTGCTTCCATACCTAAAGCGGAAATATTATTTTTATCATTAATTACTTTCTCAATCACTGCCGCTAGTTTATTTGAATCTCCGGTTGTAAAGACAAACCCGTCTACTCCATCCTTTATCTGCACTTCTGTAATCTCTGGTATATCCGATCCTATCACTGTAAGCCCGCATGACATTGCTTCAAGTATTGATATTGGAAATCCCTCCTGCTTCGAAGGAAGAATAAATATGTCTGAACTCTGCATGTACTCTTCTACATTGCTTATATTATCTTCTTTTAAAATAATTCTGTTTGCTGCGTCTGAAGCTTTTATTTTTTCCTTTAGATCTGAAATATATTTTTTATCATACTTATAAGTCGGCCCCACAAGCAGGAGATTTAATTCCGGATATTTTTTTTCAATTAATAAAAATGCCTCAACTAATATATGCACCCCTTTTCTTAAATTTATTCCGCCAACAAACAAAATTATTATACCCTCTTCCCATATATGTAATTTTTTTCTCAGCCCGCATTTCATTTTCGGTATTACCGGACTGAATTTTTCAATATCAACCGAATAAGGTATCTGTGCTACTTTATTCATAGGGATCCCCGATCTTTCAAATATTTCGGTAATGACCCCGGATTTGCTTACATATCTGTCGGCCATTCTGTAAAATAAATACCTTATGAATTTCGGTTTAAAAAAATCTTTCCAGTTCGGAAATCTTCCGAGTGACAATGGATCATCATCTCCGACAAGAGAGGTCTCAGTAATAACTTTTTTCCCTAACAGCTTTGCTATTAGTATTGAAACTCTGTTAAATGTAAAGCCTGAATTAAAATTATGTATGTAATCATATTCATTTCTCAGCTTCCACATTGGTTTACTTAAAGCTCGGAAACAATTCCACATATGGTGGTATTGCTGAAAGTATATTAATATCCCTTTTGCATCTATTGGGTTTTCTGAAAATTGTACCGGATGTACAAAGTCATATTTCACTTCACTTTGTTTATATGCACCGGTTCTGTCCCATCCGATTATAATTACTTCTGAATCTTTGTCTTCGTTTAATCTCTTTGCATATTTGAATGCAGCTACCTCAGCGCCTCCATATGCCGGTGGTAAAATTGCAGATATTATGCATACTCTCAGCTTCTTGTTAACAGGGTCCAATATCTGTATTTCTTTATTTTCAATTGTGAGGTAATTGTTTTTTTTTAGTTTATCTCCGGTTCAACTTGAATTGTATCTTCGGTTAAATCAAATACAGCTATTGTTTAATTTTTAATAGCTCTTTATAAAAATGATCTACAGGATCTTTAGGAATTATTGATCTGATGTGTTCCTTTGCCTTTATTCCGATTTGTCTCCATTCTGTTCTCCTTTCCCATGCTCTTTCCAGCGCTTCATCTACAAACTGGGGCTTCGGTGCTTTTGCGAGAAATCCGTTTTCATTGTCAGTTACAACTTCCGGGTTTCCGCTTACATCTGTTACTACTGCCGTTCTTCCGCACAGCATTGCTTCTACAAGTGCTAATGGTAAACCTTCATACCGTGATGTAAGAATCAATGCATGATTTTTCTTCCATATATTTTCCGGTTCTATATGCCCTGCAATGTTTACTTTATCCAGCTCAAAATAATTTTTTAATTTATTGATTGAATAGGTATGTTCGCCTTTTCCATAAAGATTCACCGTAAGATTTCTTTCCCGCCATTTTTTTTCATTCAGTACCTGGAAAAGAATGTCCTGACCTTTTGCATAAACTTCATGCCTCGCAACATTAGCTATAAAATAATTTTCATTTTCTGAGGGATATTCTATTTTATTATCGTAGCCGACATTGAATGGATTAAAAATAACTTTTGAATTAGAGATCTTCTGTCCGATCTGCAATTCAGTGAGCTTTATATTTGCTTCGCTTACAAAATAATTCATTTCCGCTTTTGGAAATGCAGCTGAAAGCCTCTTATTCAGATTATCGGTGGGCCATTTTGCTTCATTGGCTGCCTGCGCAATCGTAATAAACCTCAGACTGTTATTTATGCAATACTCCATGAGATCAATGCCTCCGGTGTTACCGCCCTGGTTTATTACCACAATATCCGGATTAAATTCACGGAGAAATTTAAATCCGTCATTGCTGTGATCTATCTGTAACGAAGAAGGCACAAACCTGTTGAATAGTTTTTTATGTGATGATGAATCAGTATGGTATTTTACCTCAATGCCGTTTGATTCAAGCTGCTTTATCGATTCGGGAATTTCTTTCCATCTCGGAATACTTGCAATGACTTTATGACCTGCACCCGAAAATTTAAATGAAGTATAGTACCAGAGATATTCGCTGCCTCCCCAGGAAGATTTATTTGTAGACACAAATGCTATTTTATTCAAATATCTCTCAAAGGAATAATTTTAGGATTCATTGGAATTTCCTGAAGGAATCTTACGATCGGACTATTGACTTCTTTAAATTAATTCTCCTGCTTCCGCTTAATAGTTTTAAAACAGGATCAAGCTTGAATTTCATTAGTTTGGTTTTTACTTTTAGTTTAAATACATAATTCTTTTGATTTTCATTCAGCCATTTAACATCAAGCAAGGCCAGGCATAAGTTTAATAACTTAATATCTTTTGTTGTAAATGCATTTTTAGCCATAAAAAAAATGAAGTTGTTGATCGCTTTCTTTGCCAGCTTGATTTTCTGATCATTAAAATCGATACCGAATTCATACCCAATGCCAATTTCCTCTCCATAAACTTTTTTGAAAAATTCAGCATGCTTTTTCATTCCTGCTTTCAAAGAGATGGAATAAAATATATTTATGTATTCATTATTAAATTTATACTGATATGTTTTTGATGTTGTATGAAAGCGGAAATTAGTAAGGTCTTCCTTCAGTATTTTAATTTTATCCTGGCCGTATGTAAATAGAAATTTTTTCCATATATCCTGGTCCATCACAAAATGCAGTCTCTCATCCAATTTTCCCAGAGATTTAAAAATGTCCATGCGAAAAAAAGTTGACGGCTGGTTTATTAATACACAGGCAATTGACTCCTCTAAATTATCTCTGAGTTCAAATTGAATTATTTTTTCTTTTTGCTTATTCGTCTTTTCATAAAAGAATCTGTAATTACCCGCCAGGACATACGTATCATTAAAGCTGTAATTTTCTGCAAGGATTTTAAAGCAGTCTCTGTAATAATAATCATCACTGTTAAGCCAATTGAATATTTCACCGTCACACTTTAAAATTCCTTTATTTATTGCATGTGACTGACCCTTATCTTTTTCGCTGACACGGTATTTTATCCATGGTTCGTATTTATCTATTATGATGTTTGTATTATCTGTGCTGCCTCCGTCAACTATTATGTATTCAAGATTGGGATAATTCTGTAGTAATATTGACCTTATGGTCTGCTCAATGAATTCTCCCTGATTTAAGCTCGGAGTAATAATGGAGATCTTCGGAAAATATTTTATATTATTATAAATTCCGGGATCGGATTCTTCAGTCCAGGGCCATCCGGTTTTTCCATCCGGAGGCTTCGGTAGAACTTTCAGCAAACTTTTATATACAGATTTTTTTGACAACTTCACTTTTGATTTTTATTGATAGTAGCCTTCTATATGTTCTATTAAATTATCAATCCTCGAAACAGGATCAAGCTCCGCGTTATAAATTTTTTCACATCCTTTTATTTTCAGGTCATATCCATCTCTGATTTCTTTCATTACTTTTGGAATATCCTCAATCTCGTTTATTGTTCCGCCAAAATTATATTTATCATTCAGCATTTTATACATGCTGTTTGAAGTGGTGATGGCGGGTATTCCCAGCATCATATATGTTGAAAATTTTCCAGAAGATAATCCTATTTCCTGAATATTCTTTCCGGCAAAAATATCTATAGTATTTGGAAAATAGACAGCTAAGCCGATATGACACTTAGATAAGAAAGTTGCATAATCCCTAAATTCGTAAAATGGCTGGTTATGAAAACTGATGTTCATCTTTTTTTCAATTAAAACATTTATTCTTTTTTTCAATTCATCGTCCTTTTCAAGTATGTAATGTGAATGAATCAAGAGCCAGAAATCATTGTCCCACTGATCAGGAAACAGATTCAGGATTTCATTTATCCCGCTCCATTTTTGCAGTGTACCCGAACAGACTACCAGCATTTTATCCCGGGGAATATTCAGATTACTATATATATCGTATTCGTTGGATTTGACATAAATCTTTTTAGGGGAAACCGGTATGAGCATAAATTTTGTCTTCTGACTGAAATTATTTACCAGCCGCAAAAGCTCTTCTCTTTTTTTATCCTGAATTATTACCAGATCTACATTCTCTGAATATTTAGTTTCAAGTGTCTTAATTATTTTCTTTTTGTTTATATAAAACTCGTCTTCAAAAAAAATCTCAAATGAAGCATATATGATTTTTATATTTATAAATTTTTTAATCCGGCCTGAAATCACCAATCCCATCGGATCTATGCATATTATCGCTTCAACTTTATTCTTAATTTTTAAAATTTTATAAATTTCAGCATATTGCTTGAACAGTTTTACAAAATCATAAGGCCTTCTGTAAAATGAATAAAAATTAAAAGGTAACTCGTAAAGCTCGAGACAGTCACGGATCTCTTTAGGTATAAAAAGCTGTTCGTATCCAAAAAATAATATCCTGTACTTTTTTTCAATCAATTGCTCAAATAATAAAATTAAAGTAGGATTACTGAACGTATCAATCTTTGGAGTTATAATAGCAATTGTTTTCAAATCAGCTGCATAATTTTATTTTAACCCGGCTATTACCAGTGCATTCCATGTGCTGACAGACAGGTTATTTCCTGTCATCCATTCTTCGCTGTGTATCATTTTCAGATCCGCACTCTCTAACATAAATCTTATTTCCGGTAAAAAGAAATATCTCATGCTGTGAGATTCTTTTATCTCCTTCTGCATTCCATTATTTTTTGTTTTCACAAGCACTCTGTAATTTACACTGACTACATTTTCATTTTCCTTTAATACTGGATCGGCAAACCTTTCAACTGTATAATCTCCTCCTTCAAAAATTTTTACCCTCGCTTCCGGCTTAACACTCAGTACGGCAGGTCCGTACCAGAAATCAAAAATAAACTTACCTTCATTCCCGAGGTGTTTCCTGACAGTGTTTAATGTGGAAATAAAATCTTCATTGGAAGCCTGATAGCTCATCACATGAAACAATGATGTAATGATATCGAAATTTTCATTAATTTTGAAGTTCCTTACGTCACCGTTTAGAAATTTTAATTTTAATTCCTGATCTCTTTTCAAATGCAGATTATTTTTTGCCTCTTCAATCATGGTTTTTGAAAGCTCTACACCCGTAACTTCATAATTTTTTTCAGCTAAATAAATATCATGCCTGCCTGTGCCGCATCCCAGATCCAGGATATTCTGAGCGCCCGCCCTGAATCTCTGTATTAATTTTTCAATATATTCCGTCTCACCGGAATAGTCCTTGTCACTATATAATAGATCATAATATTTTGAGTATGCATCAAATACTTCCATAGCTTCAGTTTTTTTTATTCACAGAATATCTTATTTATTCTGTGTCTGGATTTTAAAGAAAATTCAGGTTATCAGATCTCTGAGATTAGATATCACATGATCAGTTTCTTTTTCACTCATCGGAATATATAACGGTATCAAAATGCTTCTGTCACATGCATCTTCCGAAACCGGAAGTCTGATTTCAGAATATTCGCTTCTGTAAGGTAAATCCCTGTGAATTGTCATAACACCTTTACGCGTGACAATGCCTCTGTCCAGCAGCTTTTGCATTAGCTCATCTCTGCTGATCGGGCAATCTTCTTTTAGGTAAATGCTGAATGACTGGTAATTCGAAATAAATCCTTCATGTTCAACCGGCATTCTTAAGCACTTTATCTCTCCGAGCTCATCTATATATTTCAGAGCTATCTTTCTTCTTTCATCTATTATGTAATCTAATTTCTCAAGCTGCCTTATCCCAATGGCTCCCTGAAAATCCGTCATTCTGTAATTGTATCCGATCTCTGCATGTTCCTCCGAAATAACCTGAGCGGCGGTATGTCTTTCTCTTGAATTAAACCTCATTCCGTGCTGCCTTAATAATTTTAACCTACTGTAATATTCTTCATTCGAAGTCGTTATCATTCCGCCTTCCCCGGTGGTAATGACTTTTCGCGGATGAAAGGAAAAGCATACCAGCCCGGAATGGCTTCCAATCTTATTACCTTTATATACCGAACCGGCTGCACAGGCTGCATCTTCTATTAATTTGAGACTGTGTTTTTCGCAAAGTTCTCTGAATGAATCTATATCTGCAGGCATTCCGATCT
>JBDTWU010000071.1:0-4296 GCA_040006535.1 bacterium
TTCCATCCTCAAGCGAATATTTTTTTATTTCCATGTTTTTTGTTTGATATTTATGTTATTAAATTTTTATCTCAGATTTTATTAAAAAATCTTTTTACTTCAATATTTCCTGTATTATATTCTTTAATATTTAGAGCCTTTTTCAAATGCATCAACAAAATCTTTTGTTTCTTTAAGACCTATCTTTTTGTTTGATACAACTAACTTGATCGCCTGAATCTTGTTACCATCTGCAATCAGCTTTCTCACCTTATTTTGAAGATCGGGATCTTCAGTTAAATTGTTTTGGGTTTAAATATTTTTGAATACTAAAATATCATCTGTTTTCTGCTTCTCTACAAGATCAATCAGTGTTTTTGCTTCAGCCAGTCCGTTATTTTTATTTTTAACTATAAATTTAATTGCACCGATCTTATTACCGGATTCCAGAAAAGCTTTCACCTTCAAACGGACTTCTTCATTGCTGATCAATGAATTAACTCTTTCAGACGGATTGGCCACAGATATTTTTTCCTTCTTAAAAAAAATCCGCGATATAATGAAAACCAGTATGGCTCCGCCTGCAAAACCTAATATTATAAAACTATAATCCATAAAATATTTAATTCACAATCCATCCTCTTCACAAGATGAGATTCACGGATTACACTCACTTTAAACATTGCGCAGACCTGTGCTCACTTACCTAGCAGCATTTGCAGCAACTGATTATAATTGTAAATATTCCTTACCCTTATGTATAAATTTATATGCTCTGAATTGAAATCCTTTTTCAGATAAGCGATCTTCAGATATATTTTCTCAAGCAGCGTTTCAAGATCATTATCCAGAGCTCTTATCGGATCAAACTCAACCAGCATTTCTTTCGTAACTTTTTTTAAAGTGATCAGCTCAAACGGAAGTCCGCAGGTAATTGCAGCTTTTATTTCAAGAACCTCAAGATTATTTACAATTTGAATTAATCTTTCACTGCTCAGTCTTTTTTCTTTATCTGAAATATCTTCGAGGAATTTGTTATTAAGCTTCACTTCTGTAATCAATGCCCTTTTGATCTTATTTAAAGCAACTTTATTTCCAGCAAGGTCTTTCGTAACATCGTAGATCTCTTTTATAATGCTCATGCTGATTCAAGTATTAAGTACTGAGTATTGAGTATTAAGTATTGAGTATTGAGTATTAAGTAAGTTTTGATTATTGAGTTTTAAGTATTTCGGCATTGAATATAAACCTTCGTCTCGTTCAAATTTTAAATCTGTAGTTTTAAAATTATATGACTCTTAAATTTAAACAATAAGAAAAGCCGGGCAAAGCAACTTACCCGGCTCGGAAAATTAAAAATCAGATATTCTCATTATGAATAAATATTATTCCTTCAGCATTATTTAATCAAAAGCATCTTTTTCGTATCAGTAAAATTATCTGTAACAAGCTTATAATAATATACTCCGGAAGACAGATTTGCAGCGTTGAAAATTACAGAATGGCTTCCGGGGGTCTGAAGTCCGTTATTCATAGTTGTAATTAATTTACCCATTGCGTCGAAGACGCTTATGCTCACATTCGATTGGTTCAGTAAACTATAATTAATACTGGTAGTAGGATTAAAAGGGTTTGGATAATTTTGAGATAATTCGTAATAAGCAGGTATCTCAATGTCGGTGCTGATACCAACTAATCCAACTGTAAGAGCAACAGATCTTATGTGAACCGGTGTTCCATTAGAACCTTTAGCAGTTATATCAACTGTATAATTTCCAGCAGTTGTAAGCGGAGCCGCGTTTACTCTTACAATTAATGAATCAGGATAATTACTTAAAGAATTACCATTTGGAAATGAAACGCTCAATGCTCCTGTTGCGGGAGGAGGAGTTACTATTCCGGAAAAAGTTGTAACATCATTATAAAGCTTTACTGACGGAACTACAGCTCTGAAGGTAGTGAAGTTTCCGCTGTTTATTGATATTGTATTAGGATTCATTCTCAATGCATAATCGGGAAAGTATGCTACAAAATCTCGAAATGTGTTATTTCTGAAATCGGTCCATGCAAGTAAGGATGTTTTTGAATTAGATGTTATTGCATTATAATCACCGAGATAAGCCGGTGCTCCCCCGTTACATGAAGTACAGTTTATCCTGAATTTTTTATTTGAAACTTGCTGGTTAGCAGCAAAAGATACACCCCCGTTAGTTGAATAAGAAGCATAGATTAAGCAGCTGTCACTTGTCGGACAATCTCTTGTATCCATCCATTGAACATAAAGTTTTCCAGTCTGCTTATCACACCATGGTGCCGGCATCCATTGATTATTATTTTGAGAATTAACATCATCATTCACAACAACCTCAGCCGACCAGGTGGCTCCTCCGTCTATAGAAGATCTGCAGAAAATATCAGGCTTGTTTGCAATTCCTGAAGGGTTATTGGATGCGTATATGACATACAATCTTCCGCGGTTCGGTCCATAGCTATTATCAGCACATATAAAAGGATAAGGTCTGGTTCTCATGTTCTGAACAGAATTTCTTCCTCCAACCTGAGAGCCAACTGTATTTGCAAAATTCTGGGACGACATAAAAGTAAAAGTTGCGCCTCCATCGGAAGATCTGTTAAAAGTATATGTAGCATTAAAAGCGGAACCCGTGCTTGTTACGAAATATACAGATCCACCCTGAACTGTGCCATCAAGGCTTGGCCCGACACATACCATATTTCCTGGCAAAGTGTTTGATGATGAAAATGTCTGGGTGAAGGTAAGGCCCCTGTCAGTGCTTCTTTTAAAATTACCCGGTGTCATTACGGTGTATACATAATTCGAATAAGGACCGTTAGTCTGGTCGGCAGCTATCCAGTTTTTATCATTACCTGAATTTCCAAAACCTACGTTATTCCATGTTTGTCCGTTATCAGAGGAAGTGGCCACTTTTGTACCTGTAATTGATCCGTACAGATTTTCAAAATATAAATTTCCCAGGCTATCATATGCAGTAACCGGATCTCCGTTCACTGTAGCTCCCCATACAGGATTTGGGGCAGCAATCCATTCATAGCCGTTAATGGTATAATATCCCCTTGCACCAATGGATGAAGTTAAATTATTCCAGGCTGCAAATGATTGCAGCGGATTCCGGGGATTCATTATAATATGTACCTCTGCAAAATCAGTCCCGATATCAAAGTTATCGAAGTCGTCGATTGTGACTACGGAAGCTGGACTGCTGAAGTAAGAATGCTCAGTTGTTCTTAAATTTTCCGGCACTCTGTCGTATCTCGGATCATCCCATTGTGCCGTACTGGTATTTGGGATATATATTATTACCCCCAGAAAAAAAATAGACAGGTATACAAAAAATTTCTTCATAGAAATTTCCTTTCCTTATTATAAAGTTATTATAAAGTTTATTTAATTTTGATAAATTTAATAATAATACTGAATTTAATTTTAAAGTTAAAATTAAATTCAATCTTGGATCCCACATACCTCACATACTTCACATACTTCACATACTTCACATACTGGACAAGCCGATTGGTCTTTTGTTGAAAGTACAATAGCAATACTTACTTTCATTTTAACAATCCCCTATTTTTATAATTATTACTAATTAGTTACTTTATCAAAAGCATCTTTTTTGTATCTATAAAATTGTCCGTTTCAAGTTTGTAGTAATAAACTCCTGAAGATAAATCCGCAGCATTGAAATTTACCGAATAACTGCCGCGTTTCTCAATACCTTTATTTATCGTAGAAATTAATTTACCCGATGCATCATATATGGTTATCTTTACATTTGTCTGAGTCACTAAATTATAGCTTATCTTTGTGTCGGGATTAAATGGGTTTGGATAATTTTGTAACAATTCAAATTTCTCCGGGACCCCGGTTTCATCCACAACACTTACAAGTCCAACGTTTAACGACACCGTTCTTACATGGACCGGTGTTCCGTTTGACCCTGCACCCGATACTGTAACAACATATGTTCCCGCAGTTGTATTAGGAGCAGCATTTATCCTTACCAGTACAGAATCAGGATAAGTTCTTATCTTATTGCCATTTGGAAATGAAACTGTTAATGCCCCCACAGCGGGAGTTGGTGTAACTGTGACAGAGAAAGCAGCGGAATCAGTGAATAATTTTACTGCCGGAACTACTGTTCTGAACGTAGCGAAATTACCATTAATTATTCCAATAGTAGAAGGATTAACTTTCATGGCAAAATCAGGAAAATAAGCTCCGATGTTTTTATAACTTGAAGATCTTCCGTCATACCATACAGAAAAAGATGATTTTGT
>JBDTWU010000072.1:0-3427 GCA_040006535.1 bacterium
AATAGATTTCTAATTATATATGACCACATAATTTAGAATTAGAATTACGAATTACGAATTATCAATTACGAGTTGAGTAAAAAAAAATCCCGATATCCCAGTCATGAGGATATCGAGATTCAATTTCAGTATAAACTTACATCAGATTTTATTTGGAAATAATTCTTCTGGCTTTTAAATAAGTACGTGAATAGAACTCATTATTTAAAGAAGCAACAGCTACACCTGTACTGGAACCTGACTGAGCAAAATAACCATTACCCAGATACATTCCTACATGCGTAACACGTCCCTTTCTCATTGTATCAAAAAATACAAGATCACCAAATTTAAGATCAGATTTTTCGATCAATTCTCCTACTCCTGACTGCTCGAATGAAGTTCTCGGAAGCTCAATCCCTAATGCCTGATAATAAACTGTCTGTATAAATGCAGAACAGTCAATTCCTCTTTTTGAGGTTCCACCCCATAAATAAGGTGTATTGATATATTCAATTATCTTGAACATAACTTCATCTACTTCCATATCTTTCGCAAATTCTGATGTGGAAATAAATCCTGCTAAACTGCTGGAAATTGCTTCGAGATTGTCCTTGTTGATTGAGGTCTTGCTTTCTAAGGTGTTGGTGGATACTACTTCTTTTGAGTTCTTGTATCCATTAACATCTTTGACACCTTCTTCATCGCGGGAAATATTCTGTGTGCTTGAACATCCAATCATAACCATAGCCATAAACATCAATAATGCCATTGGAAATAAATTGGTAAGTTTTGGTTTTACCATAAACTAATCCTCCTTTTAAATTAAAAAATAATTCTCTGTTAAAGAACTGTAAACAACTGCCGGATAAAATTTTTCCAAAATTATATAGTTTAATCCTATTTATCAAGCCACAAATGTCTAAAATCTACTCTGTTCATAGCATTCGCCGGATATCCTTTTACATAAGGCTGTATCAATCTGTAATCCTCATCATAAAATATAATCATCAGTGGTGCCTTGGAAATCGCTATCTGTTCGGCCTGATAATATAATTCATACCTTGCTGCCTGATCCACAGTCGAAATTGCCTTTTCAAATATTTCATCATATTTAGGATCCTGAAATCTTGTGCTGTTTATCGGACTGATTGCCTTCGGGTCTTTAGGTACATTCTTTCCGTAAAACAAATTCAGAAAATTCTCCGGATCAGGATAATCCGCAATCCATCCCAATCTGTAGAAATCAGCTCTGCCCGCATCAATATTATCGAGATGCTGTGCAAACTGAATAATATTAAGCTTCATATTAATACCAATCTCCCTAAGCATATTTTGTATTGATTCGGCGATCTGTATATTTCTGTCACCGCCCGAATTAATCTGCAGAACAGCCTCAGGAAATCCTTTGCCGTTCGGATAGCCGGCTTCTTCCATAAGCTGCTTCGCTTTTTGAAGGTCAAAATAATATCCTTTAATCCTCTTCACATCATAATTCGGCATGGCAGGCGGAACCACACCATATATACCGGTTGTATCAGCCTGACCATTTAGAACAAATCTCATTATCTTATCTTTGTCGATCGCATAATTTAAAGCCTGTCTTACCTTTTCATTATTAAAAACCTTGCCCGTCGTGAGAAATCCATAAAACTGATCTGCCAGTGCAGGAACTCTCTGTAATACAAACTTTGCAAATTCAGGAGTCAGTGTTTTCTCATTTGTTACAACTTGCTTAAAAGATTCATTGGGTATCCTGTAGCTCTCGTCCAGGTTTCCGTTTCTGAATTCCAGCATCTGCTGCGAAAGATCTTTGATGAATTTAAATTTCACTGTTTCGACATATGGTAATTGATTTCCCGCTATGTCTTTATCCCAGTAATTCGGATTTTTTTTGAGATTTAATTCAAGGTCCGGTTTCCAGTCTACAAATATAAATGGTCCGGTTCCTACCGGATTTTGGAAATAATTTTTACCGTATTTATCAACTGCTTCTTTTGGTACAATATAAGCAAAGCCCAGTGTCATGTAATATATGAAAGGCCCGAATGATTTTTTAAGCTGTATCTGAAATGTTGAATCATCTTTAGCTATATATCCCGACACACCGGTAAGCTTCGGATCACGTGATTCTCTTCTTGCAATTGTAGCTTCCTGAAAAAACTCGTCAGCTCCAACCACATAATTTTTATAATAATCAAAACCCAGGGTCCCGGTTGACGGGTCACAAACTCTGTCAAATGAATACTTTACATCCTTAGCTGTGAACTCAGTTCCTTTTCCGTTTGGAAAACATGGGTTATCCTGAAACTTCACCCCCTTGCGGAGATGAAAGGTATAGAGCAAACCATCATCGGAAATTTCCCACCTTGTTGCGAGCTGAGGAATAAGATGCAGACCGGAATCAAGATCGATCAGAAGATCATAGATCTGATGAGAAACATGATGCGACACGTTGTCATTAACTCCAACAGGATCAAGGCTCCGGGCATTTTCAAGTTCGTTTATTCTATAATTGCCTCCGCCTTTTATTCCGCCTTTCAGCTCTACTGATTTGCTTTCTTCTTTTTTACCGCAGCTGGAAATAAATATTAAAGCGAAAAATATTATTAAACCTGATCTAAGTTTTATCATTGAAGGTGTTTTAATTCATAATTAAGATAAATTTTATTATCAATTAAATCTATTTAGAATTTAGTGTAATTCAGAATGTAAATTTTTACAGATTCCGTAGGGGGTTTTTTGAATGCAGGTTGGGTACTCTGATAGTTTTTTAGAAAATGTTTATAATTTAATTCATAAACATTCAGAAAAATTTAGAGAAACTAAATGATAAAAATCACTAGTTGGCAGGATAATCAAATACGAAAGTTAATATTGAAAATAAAATTAATTAATTTAAAAAGATACAAAAATTATTTAACGACGGGATAACCCTTTGCAATCCAGTCTGTAATTCCTCCGTTTAAATTATAGACATTCCGGAATCCAAGGTCATTTAAGATGTTACTAGCTTTACTGCTCCTACCACCAAGTTTGCAATACACTAAATATGTTTTGCTGTTATCTAAGTTAGAAATATTATCTTTAAAATCATTGCCAAGCAAATCTATATTAACAGAATTCTCAATATGACCTTCCTTAAATTCACCAGGCGTTCTTACATCAAGGATTATTATATCGCTGTTTTGCTGAGAGATTAATTCTTTAAACTCAATAGGATTAATTTTATTAAACGTATCACCCTGACTTTGCGAAAAACCTTTACCGGAGGATATCATTAATAATACAAAAAAACAAAAAATTATTTTTTTCATATAGCTTTAAGATTTAATTAAAATTCTGGTTACCTTAAAATTGGTAAAATAGTTTTTATTGTCAATTACTTTTGGATTTGCATTTATCACAGAAAAATCTGAATTATTTTTATTTGAATGAATTTGCAATG
>JBDTWU010000073.1:0-4369 GCA_040006535.1 bacterium
ATCAGGGTATAACAGAGATCTCCGTTTATATAAACATAAGACCACTCGCCTTCAGTAATTACAGAATCAACCAAAGGCTGAATCAGGTATTTGTTATGGGGCTGACTTTTCTTAAGCGTTTCGTACTTACTAAATATTTCGTTTGTATTAAGCCGGTATACATCAGCTCCTCCCCCGCCCACTATTGGCTTTAAGACAGCCTCGAGCCAATTTTTTTTTGAAAATGAATCTATAAGAACTTTCAGATCACAACCGGCAGCTTCATAAGTCGGGACAATCGGAACTTCCCATTGCTGGAGGTCAAATAAATAGAGCTTGTCACTATTCCATTGAACAGCTTTCAACGGGTTGTACAGCTTACATGTGGAAGCTTCAATACCAGTTAAGACTTTAAGAAACTCCTCGCGTCTGTCAATGTAATCCCAGGTACTTCGGATCAATGCCAGATCATAATAACTCCAGTCTATAGCTGGATCACTCCAGATCACCTGAGATGCATGATGTCCCCGGGACTGAAACTCATTTACAAGCATTATCTCATCTGAGAAAAGTTCTTCAATATCCGGAATGTCCCAGGTAATGAAGGAAGGAAGTTTTTCATAACGCAAAATAGCTACGCGCATTGAAGTATCCTCCTGATACCAACATTATTATCCAATATTAATTTATACTCCTGATCTTTAATCTTTTAATAAAGTAAATAATAATCCGTTTAGCAATTATTAGAATCTGTGAAATCATTTAATCATAATTTTTTTCCTTAATATTTTTCCTCATGCACACACTCATCTCCACTCCGGCATATTGACCATAGTTAGATATGATTTCATATCCTGAACTTTGATATAGCCTGATTGCATCAGATAAATTTTTTCCCGTTTCAAGTATGCATTCAGAATATTTTAATTCTTCAGACCACAGTTCTAACTCTTTCAGAATATTTTTTGCAAGTCCCTGACCGCGATATTCAGGCCTTACAAACATTCTTTTGATCTCAGCAGTATCATCCGAATATTTCTTCAATGCTCCGCAACCCGCCGGAATACTATTTAAATATACGACAACGGCATTCTGCAGATCTTCTGATTTATTAAACTGTGCAAAGAAGGGATGCTCAGCGCCGTCACTTTCGCGAAGAACTTCATCAAGCAGTGTGGTGAGTTTAATGAAATTAATATTGCCTGTGTCAGTTCTGACAACTTGTATTTGATTGTTGTTATCCGAAATCATATCGTTTTGTAATAAATAAGCAGCGGAGTTTTAATTTTTCGAAACATTTTTCCTAATGAAAACAGATATAATAAGAGTAGCGCCAATTCCCATTATCAATCTGTAAAGCGACCCTCTGAAAAGGAAATTGTTTTAAATTATAATAATCTTCGGCCTCTTGTTTCGATAATTTTCCCGTGACTACATCATTCTGCACAAAAGCGTTGTAAAAATTTGTATTTATGAATTCAGAAAAGATATATTGGAAAACTGGATTTAATATTATTATGAAGATGGCGATCATGAGTCCTGTAATAAATGCCCTTCCGAATGTTATCTTCCCGCCGAGATCTCTTCTCTTTTCCCGCAGTGCAAGAAAATATATAAGCGCTGTCAGAATAATAAAAAACGGTGTTACGACAAACGGATGAATATTTATATGAGTGGATTGAAGACCGGCGGCATACTCCAGTACATTCTCAATAAAAAGAAAGGATGACGAATATTACGGCGTACTTGATGGCTGTTTTCATAATAATCAGGTGCAAATTGTTTTAAAAATTTAATTTTTTTTCTGAAGAAGTCTATGATCTCAAGTTTTAATTTTTGACTGTAGAGATCCCTATCAAATTTTAATTTACTTTTGATTCGAATAATTATGAAACTGCTTCTGATATCAAACCGGATTAATCATCCGGCATGGGCATCATAGGCATGGCCGCAGGCACAATAGCTATTTCCTGCATCTTCATAAGCGGCGCAGCTGCATTTGGTGCAGGCACCGTAATAGTGACGCTTGTTAAAAAAATGCAGGACAGTTTTAAAAAATTTACTTAACATATATTTTCTCTTTTATGTGGATATAAAATAATTATTTAAAACAACTTGTGGTCAATCCTTTAAAAAAGGTTTTGGCAAGTTACTAAAAAAATTAAATTAAATAAATTAAATAATTTTAATACCTTTGTAAAATCACCTCTAAACGCGGATGCGATCCTGAATTTATGAATAAGGTTTAACTGCATACAAATAAGTTAAATAATTATATAATTTGAATTCAAAATTACAAATTGACTCTTACATTGTTTACAATTGGCTGGTAGCGATTTTTTATTACGATCCGTTATTTAAAATTTATTATGGAAATAGGTAAGATCAAAGATCTGTTCGAACTCCTCTCCTATGCTGCCACAATCATAGGAATCCCGTTGGCAATTTTTGTTTATTACAAAGATAAAATTAAAGAGCGCAGAATAATGGAGAAGGAGACTTTGTTCACCAGTCACTCCCTGTATGTAGATTACCTTAAGCTTTGTCTTTCGAATCCTGAGCTGCGAGTATATAATATCTCCGGTAATGACACACTGTATTCTGAAAAAGAAAAAAAGCAATTAATAATTTTTGAAATCTTATTTGCTTATCTTGAAAGCACATTTATTTATTACAAAGACCAGTCAGATGAAATCAGAAGGAAGCGGTGGGCCGGTTGGATTAAGTACATTGAAGAATTTGCACGGCAGGAGAATTTTCGCAAAGCATGGGAGATGACAAACGGTCAATGGGATGAGGATTTTATGGGTCTTGTGAATGGCATAATGAAAACTGAAAAGCAATCTGATCGGCCGAAAACTATGGATTCATTATAGGAATTTTCAGAACTGACCGTGAAATTTATTAAAACTAAAATATTAAATGGATAAAAGAAGACTGGAAGCATTCAGCGATGGAGTGCTGGCTATCATTATTACAATTATGGTTCTTGAAATTAAGCTGCCCCACGGAAATTCAGATTTTAATTCGTTGATACCGCTTCTGCCAATTTTTTTAAGTTATATATTAAGTTTTATCTACATAGGTATATACTGGAATAATCATCATCATATGCTTCACGGGACTGCAAAGATCAGCGGAAGTATTTTGTGGGCTAATCTGCATTTACTTTTCTGGTTATCATTAGTACCGTTTGTCACCGCATGGATGGGAGAAAATCATTTCGCTCCCAATACTCTCGCACTATACGGAGTAATACTTTTGATGGCAGCTGTTGCTTATATAATCTTACAGCATTTTATAATTGCAACTAACGGAAAAGATTCTTTGATATCGAATGCGGTCGGAAAGGATCTGAAAGGAAAAATTTCAATGGTTATGTATCTGTTAGCCATTCCTCTTTCTTTTATAACACCGCTGGTAACAGGAGCACTTTATGTATTTGTCGCATTATTATGGCTTGTCCCGGACCGGAGAATTGAAACATACTATTCAAAACAGCACAGCTTTTTAAACTGATTAAAATTCTAAACTCTTATCCCGTAAAATTATTTTATTAATTTACCGTTCGCAAATACATCAAATATCTTTATTCAGTAGATCGTTATTAGCGATTAAATTTTCTCACTCTCACCTTACACTGTCCCGATTTCTGTTTCACAATTTTTTTCACTATTAAAATCCGGTGATTAACTGAAAAAAATTTCTTTGCAGATTACCTATCATTATTACAATTTTGTATAGTTATAAAAATTCAATGAAAAATATTGGATATATAAAAAATCGGATGTGAATTCGTCAAGGATTTTGACATAAGTTTAATTGATTTGCAATTTCATTTTTTAACAATTTTACCTGGCTAACAATTTTTTGATTTAGTTTAATGGGTTAATCAAATAGATTTTGTGTAACAAAACTATAACTATTAATTATTATAAAACTCTTGAAAGGAGTAATAAAAAAATGAAAAATATTCAAATTTCTAATAAACAACCTTCTCTACATTTACAAAAATCAGTTTTAATTTTGCTGATATCATTTCTTTTTGTATCAAATAATGTGAGATCTCAGTGGGCACAGTCATCCAGCGGGATTGGAAATAATGAAATTATTTATTCAATGTTATTACACGGTTCAACAATATATGCAGGCACCGGTGACAGCGGATTATCCCGCTCAACAAATGGCGGAGCTAACTGGACATTTGTAAATGGTATTCCAACCAACCATTACATATGGGCGCTTTACTCATCAGGATCAAATATATTTGCAGGGACATTCGGTAACGGAGTTTACCGTTCCACCAATGACGGAGCAAACTGGATCCAGGTAAATGCCGGTCTTACAAATTTTAATCCAAGAGGATTTTTAATTCATGGGTCATATATAT
>JBDTWU010000074.1:0-8911 GCA_040006535.1 bacterium
GTAACATCGGAGACTCCGATGGAAGAAGATTTTTTTCTCGAAGCTGCCGAATGGTCTGAGGCAAAAGGAGTTGATATTATAACAAGCTCATTGATATATAAAGTGTATGATGCACCGTATGAAAATAATTCTTACACCTATGATGACTATGATGGCCGCACTGCAATAACAACCTATGCTGCAACGCACTCTGCACATCTTGGTGTTGTGGTTTGCCAGGCAATGGGAAATTACAATCAGACTTCAATCCCTTCATTAGGGTCGGCTGCAGACGGTGATTCAATAATTTCAGTCGGAGCTGTTACATTTTCTAATGAGCCTGCAAGCTTTACATCAAATGGTCCGACCAAAGATGGAAGAACCAAACCTGATGTAGTTGCCCCCGGCGTAAATGTCTTTGTAGCTGTCACCGAAGAGATATCCGGTAATGACTCGACATATGAATATGAAAGCGGTACCTCCTTCTCCACCCCCATCACTGCAGGAATCTGCGCACTTATTTTATCAGCTCATCCGGAACTTACTCCGATTCAGGTAAGAGATGCTTTGAGAAATACAGCCAGCCTGTCAAATAATCCTAACAATATTCTCGGATGGGGAACAGTGAATGCATATGATGCTTTGCTTTATTATGGAATGGCTTGGAGCAATGATTTTCAAATTGAGAAGACGGGGAATGAAATTACTATTTCTACTTACCTAGCTTCCAAGGATCTTATCGATGCTAACACGGTAAAGCTTCATTACAGTTATGATGGAAATAATTACGAAGAGAAGGTTATGTCTTTACAAAATCCCAATGGCGATAAAAATAATTCCGGTAGATATTCGGCTTCGTTCACGCCAACTTCAAATATGGATAACCTTAAAATTTATTTCAGTGCGGAAGATTACAGCGGGAACAGATCTGAGTGGCAAAAAGAAGTTAGTGTAATAGAATAAAATAAATACTTTCTTTTATAAATTTAAACCCTGCCACTTTAGGATTCAAAAACTTCTCTTTCAACTATCTCACACAAAATATGTCCGACAGTGATATGGCCTTCCTGAATTCTCTGGGTATTCTCCGAAGGTATTACAATAGAATAGTCGCAGACATTAATTAATTTTCCTCCGTTATTCTTTCCGAGAAAACCGATAGTGATTATATTTTTTTCTTTTGCTTTGGAAACTGCTTTAAGAATATTAAGTGAGTCACCGCTTGTCGAAAAGCATATCAAAGCATCTCCTTCATTACCAAGACCTTCCACATTTCTTGCAAATACATTTTCAAAGCCTATGTCATTACCACCGGCTGTTAAATTCGAAGTGTCGGTCGTCAGGGCTATGGCACCAATTGCCGGTCTGTTCAGATCATGAGCAAGACGAATCATGAACTCGGTTGCAAGATGCTGTGAATCGGCTGCGCTCCCACCGTTGCCGATAAACATTATTTTTTTTCCGTTCTGTACAACTTTAATCAATTCATCTGCTGCTATATTAATATCATCAGTACACTTCTCAAGAATCGATTTCTTTACTTCTGCACTTTCTCTTAAGGATTCTTCGATAAAATTTTTTCTATTGAACATGTTTTTAAAATTAATTTTTATAGTACTAAAACGCTTACTTCAAATTAGTTAACTGGTAAATCAACTTTTAACTTTTAACTTTTAACTTTCAAGTAATATAGTTTATAATTTTTTCCGCTACTCCAATATTATTCTTAAATATTAATTTACATTTCTCGCCAATTTCATCTCTTGTATCTATATTACTCAGCAATTCGCGAAAGATCCGGTAAAACTGTTTTGTATCATGAATCTGAATTCCGCAACCTGATCTTATTAAGATCTCATCTTCATCTGAATTTTTTACTAGATTTGAAAATATGACAGGAGTATTAAATATAGCAGGTTCCAGTATATTATGAAGTCCCGTTTTGAATCCTCCGCCTACATAGCTAAGATAAGCAATTGAATACAGTTTCGACAGCAATCCGACCTTATCAATGATTATAAAATTTTCATCATTGTAATTCTGAATATTGGAATATCTTATGGATCTTATGTTGCTGAATTTATTTTCAATTATATTTTCCAGCGCTTCAATTTTTGTTTCTTTGGGCTCATGAGGGACCAGCAGTGTCAGCAGTTCTTTGTCAAACGCAAGAGATTTATCGATCGCCGGCAAAATAACATCTTCATCATCTTTCCAGGAGCTTCCCATTACAAAAACTTTTTTATCTTTAATGATCTCTTCGGGAAATATTTTAACTTTTGAATCAAATCCTTTTGCTGACTGATAAACTCTTTCAAATTTTGAGTCTCCGATTTTAATTATCTTTGTATTTTCCTCAGAAAGATTTTGCCTATAATTTTTTTTATCAAATTCGTCAATGACAAAGATTGTATCCAGCATTCCATATAATGTCTTTTTAAAAGATCTTATCACAGGATACTTCCAGGTAAAATCCTTCTCGTCAAATCTTGCATTTGCAAGAACGATTTTAATGTTGCGCTTCTTTGCTTCGTAAAGAAAATTATACCACAAGTCATAACGCATAAGTATTATGATCTCAGGTTTTACTATATCAAGAAATTTTTTTTGATTTGAAACCGAATCGAAAGGAAGATAGCATTTGATTACATTCGAAAAGATGATCTTTGAATTTTTATATCCTGAAGGTGAGAAAAATGAAAGTACCGCATTGTAATTTTTTTTACTGAGCTCCTCCACAATAGGGATCGCCTGCTGAAATTCCCCGAGCGATGAAGAGTGTATCAATATTCTTTTCCCGGAACCTAAAGACCGCAGAGATTTATTCAGCTCGACAAATAAATTTTCTCTTCCTGCAAAACCTTCTCTTACCTTGGAATTGAAAACCGAATACACCTTGAAAGTTAACCAGAGAACCGGAACTCCTATTATCCGATAGATCCCAAACCACAAAGTTCGCATGGCAGCTTAATTATACTTCCATGATCTCTTTCTCTTTCATTGCCAGCAGCTCTTCAATATCTTTGATATGTTTATCTGTAAGTTTCTGAACATCTGTTTCCGCGTGCTTTCTGTCATCTTCAGATATGTGTTCATCTTTTTCAGTTTTTTTCAAATGTTCAATTGATTCTCTCCTGATATTTCTTACTGCAACTTTCCCATCTTCAGAAAATTTTTTCACGAGCTTAACAATTTCTTTTCTTCTTTCCTCGTTGAGCGCAGGAATCGGAATCCTTATCAATGTCCCGTCATTTGCAGGATTCAAACCCATATTAGCCGCAATAATAGATTTTTCAATAAGCGGCATCGCAGACTTATCCCATGGCTGTACTGTGATTGTATGATAATCCGGAGTGCTGACGTTTCCAAGCTGTATGAGCGGAGTGGGAGTTCCGTAGTAATCAACCTTTATTCCGTCAAGAAGATTTGTAGTCGCCTTTCCGGTTCTTATCTTTATCAATTCATTCCTTACATGTTCTACAGCCTTATCCATTTTTTCAGAGGAGCCTTTTAAAATATCTTTTACCATATATTCCTGCAGTTAATAGATTTATATTTTATGATATCAATGTTCCGATGTTATCTCCGGACACAAGCTTTTTCAAATCACCTTTTACATTCATATTAAAAACTTTTATTGGCAGTTTGTTTTCCTGACATAAAGTTATTGCAGTAAGATCCATTACTCTTAAATCTTTTTCAAGTACTTCAAGATAAGAAAGCTTTCTGAACATTTTTGCCTTTTTAAACTTCTCAGGATCACAATCATATACACCGTCCACTCTTGTTCCTTTGATAATTACATCCGATCTGATCTCAATTGCTCTCAATGCTGCGGCTGTATCAGTTGTAAAATACGGGCTTCCTGTTCCTGAAGAAAAAATTACCACTCTCTTTTTTTCAAGGTGTCTCATTGCCTTTCTTAATATAAATGGCTCCGCTATTTCATCCATCTTGATAGCAGACTGCACACGTGTATGAACTCCATGCTTCTCAAGTGCATTTTGAAGAGCCAGAGAATTTATTACCGTTGCAAGCATTCCCATCTGGTCACCTGTAACTCTGTCTATTCCCTGCTTTTGCGCGGAGAGACCGCGGTAAATATTTCCGCCTCCTATTACAATTCCAATCTCTACTCCAAGTTTTACAACTGAAGCAACTTCATTTGCAATTATTTCCAGAACATCTGAGTCTATGCCAAAACTTTGAGCGCCCATAAGGGATTCACCGCTAAGTTTCAGTAAAATTTTTCTGTATTTGAGTGACAAGTGTTAAAAAGATGTATTCAAAAAAAATACTTTTAATCCGGCATCTTAATTCTTTATTCGCAGATTTTCTGAAATATTTTAAGCGTGAATTTCTTTAAGGAACAATATTAGATCAGCCTTGAGATTGACAGAGTAATTTAAATTTTATTAAGAGCCGAGCTGGTACCTTACCATTTCAACAACTTCTAAGCTATTGCTGTTTTTTTTATTAAACTCCGCGATCAGGTCTTTAATAGACTTTCCGGCTTCATTTATATATTCCTGTTCGACCAGACAATTATCCTGATAAAATCTTTCAACTTTATTATTCACAATAGTCTCTGTGATCTTTTCCGGCTTGTTTTCATTTTTTGCAATTGTGCGGTAAATATCTTTTTCTTTTTCAATCAGCTCAGTTGTAATTCCATTTCTTTCAATTGACTGTGGATTCATTGCTACTACCTGCATAGCGATGCTTTTACCAAGCTTTTCTGCATCATCAGTCAATGTCCCTTTTAAACCTATCAATGCCCCAAGCTTGCTTCCGAAATGAACATAATCCGCAACAAAACCTTCAGCAACATTTATGATCTTAGCTCTTTTTAATTCTATCTTCTCTCCAACCTTCCCCATGATCCCGTCAATTGTATCCTTTACAGTCAGCCCGGATTCACTCTGTGACGACAAAATCATTTGCTGATCTTCTGTATTTGTCTTTAAAGCAGCCTCAGCAATGCCCTCTGCAAATTTCTGAAACTCATCACCTTTAGATACGAAATCAGTTTCACAATTAACCTCAATGATCACACCGGTTTTTTTATCATTAGATATTTTGGATTTTATTGCTCCTTCATTTGCAATCTTATCGGCTCTTTTCAAAGCCATGGATGCGCCTTTTTTTCGGAGATACTCAATTGCCTTTTCCATATTGCCATCGGATTCCTGCAGTGATTTTTTACAATCATTTATTCCGGCACCGGTTTTACTTCTTAATTCTTTTATCAGATCTAATGTGATTTCCATTTATCAGTAAATAAAAAATTTTTTGAATGATTATACTTTTTCCAGTTTTTCTTTCATTTCTTCCGATTCATCTTCCTGTTTAATTTTTGCAACCTGTGTTCCCTCAATCGCAGCATCGGAAATTGCTTTAAGAATTATCTCAATTGATTTTACGGCATCATCATTTGCAGGGATGGGATAATCTACAAGATCAGGGTCGCAGTTTGTATCAACAATTGCATACACCGGTATGTTAAGCTTCTTTGCCTCACTGATAGCTATATGCTCCTTTTTTATATCAACTACAAAAATAGCTCCCGGAAGTCTGGTCATACTTACAATTCCGTTAAGCACCTTTTCAAGCTTTTCACGATCCCTGGATAGAATCAGTCTTTCTTTTTTTACAAACTTATCGATCGTGCCGTCAGTTTCCATCTTCTGAATGTTTGTAAGTTTCTTAATACTTTTTCTTACCGTATTAAAGTTTGTAAGCATACCTCCCAGCCATCTTTCTGAAACGTAGTATGCACCGCATCTTTCTGCTTCGTCTTTAACTATCTTCTTTGCTTGCTTTTTTGTCCCTACAAAAAGAATTTTCTTTCCTTCCGCAGAAATTTTTGAAATGGAATTACTTGCTTCCACAAGTAAGTTCAGCGTTTTTTTCAGATCTATTATATGGATTCCGTTTCTTTCCATGAAGATGTACTTCCTCATTTTAGGATCCCATCTTCTTGTAAGATGTCCGAAATGTGAACCCGCTAATAACAGGTCTTCAATTTGTACTTTGGCCAAGGTTTTTCCCTCCTGTTTAGAAAGTCTAACTTGCTCTTGAGATATTCATTATTTAAGAGAAGCGAAGTGTTCTCCGGATAAAAATAGAATTAATGATTGGTATCATCAATAAAGAGTTGACTTTTGTTTTTCTTCTATCCCTCTCTTTTTTCATTTCACATCACTGCTTTTCAGAAGTGACACAAGTGAAATAAAATCAAGGAATATGCTTTTTAAAAAATATTGTTTGTAAAATTCTTTTGTAATTTAATCTCAGTTTCTATCTCTTTGAGAACTGGAATTTTTTTCTTGCCTTTGGCTGTCCGCATTTTTTTCTTTCAACTGCTCTCGGATCTCTTGTCATAAGTCCTTCCTTTCTTAATACACTCTTAAGCTCTGCATTATTCTGTACAAGCGCCCGTGCAATTCCCAGTTTAATAGCTCCGGCCTGTCCCGTAAATCCTCCGCCGTTAACTATAATATTTATGTCATATGTGCTTAGTAAGTTTGTTGCCTTTAAAGGATGAAGGACTTCCTCATAAAGATTTTGAGTCCTGAAGTAATCTTTCGCTTCAAGATTGTTGATCTTAATAGCCCCGTTTCCTGATTTCAAAAGCACCCGGGCAGTTGCGGTCTTTCTTCTGCCTACTTTTAATGTTGACGCTGAACTCATATCTGATTTAAAAAATTAATTATTTTATTTAATCTCAAGTACTAAAGGGTTTTGTGCGGAGTGAGGATGTTCAATTCCTTTATACACTTTAAGTTTGTTTATAAGCTTGTTTCCTAATCTTGTTTTTGGAAGCATTCGTTTTACTGCTAATGTGATGACTCTGTCCGGATGTTTTTCCATCATTTCCCTGAATGTTCTCTTTTTTTGTCCGCCCGGGTACAGTGAATGTGTAAGGTAAACTTTTTGATCAGGTCGTTTCCCCGTCATTCTTACTTTGTCTGCGTTTATTACGACCACCCAATCACCAATATCGGCATTAGGAGTATATTGCGGACTGTATTTACCTCTTATTCTTTTTGCAACTTCACTGGCCAGTCTTCCAAGGATCTTTCCATCTGCATCCACAAGATGCCATGTATTCTTATTTTCCGGCTTAGTGGCAAATTTTGTAATGCTGTTTGTTTTCTTTATTGCTGATTTCATAATAAAAATTTTGTAAGCATTAAAAATACTATTATTCTTATGAAGAATCAATGCTAAGAATGATAAAAAATCCGGTATTGTGACTAGAATCAATTTTAGTGACAATGTGTTTAGTATTATTTATAGAATTAGATATTTTGAAAATCCCGAATGCACTAAAAAAAGTTAAATTAATTAAATCAATGTGCCCGGTTCAATATGTTTAAGAACTTCATCGATAGAAATACCCTCTTCAAAATCACAGATCTCTTTATCCCAGCTACAATGAAGTTCACAATATTCCCCGTTTACTTCCAGGTTTACAGCATTTTTACCCAATGCTCCCCAGTGTTGTGCACAATTCATTCTTCTGTGACAATAAAGGCCGATCGTCTTCACATTCAGAGCTGATGCGAGATGCAGCGGTCCTGTAGAGGAAGCAATAAGTAAATCGGCATTAGCTATGATGCTTATAAGATCCCTGAGCCTGGTAATGCTTTCATTTACAAATATAACTGAACTGTTTCTTAATGAATTAATTTTTTGTTTAAAAGACTCACTCATTTCACCGGCAGTCAGTATTATCTTCGCGTCACTTTTTTTTTGTAATATACTTATAATAAGATTTGAATATTTTTCTTCACTCCAGTTTCTTGAAGAATTCCCGGAACCACAATGTATAATGATTTTGAAATCCTTTTCATTAACTTCATGTTTTTTTAAAATATTTTTACCGGAAATTTTTTCATCGCTGCTTAAATATATTTCAGGCCTGAGATCATTTGACCTGATGCCTATATACCTTGCAAGGTCCATGCAATAATCTGCTTCATGACGTAGCGGGATATATTTATTTCTTGATACACTTTTCATAAGCGTGATCAATTCATACAATTTTTTACCAACCCCGATACGATTCCCGACTCTGCCTAAATACATCTGATATGCAGCCCTTTCAGTTGGCATTACTAAAAGTCCGTGTGTGAATTTTTGTTTGTGGATCATCTTTACAACTTTCCAGAAAGATTCTTTTTTGAGATCATCTGTCAGAGTAAAATCCAGGTTCGGGTTATTTATCAGAATATCTCTTGTATTAGGCGTAGTTAGTGTCGCTATATAGGAATCGGGAAATGTTTTTCTGATCGCTCTTATCATAGGAGTTATCATAACCACGTCTCCAACCCTGTCTGTACGAACTATAAGAATTCTTTTTTCCATTAACAAATTTAATTTAATTAACAAATTAAAACTATTAAAGAAAAACTGACACAATCAGATTGTCAGCTTATTTTAATATTGTCATAAATGGCGTGCTAATAAGTTTTTTTGGACGATTAAGTTCTTTTATATGTGGCACTTAACTTGCACAAGTTATTGTTAAAAAACAAACTATATGGAGACAAAACCAAATAATCAACATAATGCAGGCAATGACCCTTCAGAAATTGATAATAATACAATTCCTGACAGAAATAAGTCTTTACCTTTAATTCTTGGAGGGTTGGGAGCGTTATTAATTGCCGTTATTTTATATTTTGCTCTGTCAGGTGAATCCAATTACGAAAAAGGAGTAAAATATCTGAAGCAAAAGCAATATACAGAAGCTTTAGTGGATTTTCAGAAAGTTGATCCCGGAGACAAGGATTTCAGAATGGCTCAGTCCAAAATTAATTACATCAACGGATTAAAATCTTATAATGATAACATGTATCCACAGGCAAAAACCTATTTAACCAAAGTTGACCCTGCGGATGAATATTATCGTGAATCACAGCTG
>JBDTWU010000075.1:0-3274 GCA_040006535.1 bacterium
ATCCATACTTTCCCTTCCTTATTATTTTTCTCAAAAATATTTTTCAAATCAATTATCATTTTATCATAAAGCGGATTTTCCTTTAAGGGAATATATGAACTTGACAACATTCTTCCTTCGAGAGCTTCATAGTTCAGAAATTGAAAATTTGAAAATGTTTTAACTTTATTGATGACAGGATAAAAAAAGTTTGCTATCTCTTCAGCGTCCACATCATCCTGATACAAATTCGCATAATCTTTTCCATATTCAATTAATAATTCTTCATACTCATTCATAAAGCCGCTCTTACGATCCCGCAAGTTCCACATCAGCATAACATATCCGTCACTCTTCAGGATTCTCTGAAATTCTACTTTACATTTAACCTTATCAAACCAGTGAAATGCCTGTCCCGAAATGATAAGGTCTGCGGTTTTGCTTCGAAGTGTTGTATCTTCAGCTGTTCCATTAATGCTGATGAAATTTTTGGAACCGGCGAAAATTTTCTCGGCGCCGTTTTTCATGTGTTTATTCGGCTCAACTGCGAAAACTTTATTCCCATATTCAATAAAATGCTCGCATGAAATTCCGGGACCCGAACCTATGTCTGCAATTACTTTTGAACGGTCAAGTTCAATTTCTTTTCTGAGAAAATCAATTATCTCTTTCGGGTAATGCGGACGGTATTTTATGTAATTCTCAACCCGGCCGAAAAATCTTTCTACAGAATTTTTAAAATCCTTTTGCTCTTTCATTAGACTGATCCTGTTGTTTACAAAATGTCCTTTAAAATGGAAATTAATTAATATAAATTTTCTTAAAAAGTTATTAGAAAATAAATCAATAAAAATTCATATGTTCAAATTAAGGTTTTTAGCCGTCTTCGCTTCAATTCTAATTTCAATTTTTCTTACCGGGAAATTAATATCTTCTCCTGCTGAGGAAGATCCGCTGTCTACATACAGTCTTGTAAAAATAAATGTAAGATCTGCCGCTGATATCGAAAACCTTCAATCGAATGATATAACTGTAGAACATTATCATGGAAATTTTACAGATGGAATTGAAGTGTTTATCAATCAGAATGAAATTTCCAGATTGAATAATACCGGACTAAGTTACGAAATAAAAATTAAAGACCTTAATTCATATTATAATAACAGAAAAGCTCCGGCGCGCAGCGAGATGCAGAACAGCTATGACATTTTATCTGAAAATAATATTGACGGATTTTCATATGGAAGCATGGGTGGATATTATACATATGAAGAGGTGATGCAAAAACTGGATTCCATGCGGATACAATATCCAAACCTGATCACCGTGAAGCAAAGCCTCGGAACTACAGCTGAAGGAAGAACTATTTGGGAAGTGAAGATCTCAGATAATCCTGATGTGAATGAATCAGCAACAGAGCCGGCTGTTTATTTTGATGCGCTTCATCATGCAAGAGAGCCGCAGTCGATGGCTTGTCTCTTGTATTATATGTATTGGCTGCTGGAAAATTACAGCACTAATCCCGAGGCAGGATATCTTATCAATAACCGGGAAATATTTTTCGTACCTGTTGCCAATCCCGATGGTTACGTTTATAATCAGACAACGAATCCGAATGGAGGAGGATTCTGGAGAAAGAACAGAAGAAATAATGGCGGCAGCTTCGGAGTTGATCTTAACCGGAATTATAATTACGGATGGGGAATCAACAGCGGTTCCAGCAGCGACCCTACTTCAGAAACTTACAGGGGACCTTCTGCCGGATCCGAACCTGAAACTCAGGCAATTAAAAGTTTTGTACAGCTGATTCATCCGAAAATTTCTTTTTCAACTCATTCTTATGCCGGAAGGTATCTTAATCCTTACGGGTTCAATGATACTGCTATAAACTATGAGATCTATTCCGAATTTTCATCTGACTTTGCCGCTCAGAATAATTATCTCTACGGGACAGTTATTGAAATGCTTCAATATTATTCAAGCGGGACCACAAGAGATTATTTGCATTCTACAGGTACATACTGCTGGACTCCGGAGGTAGGCGGAAGTAGTTTCTGGCCGTCACAGTCCGAGATCATCCCTGTTGCTAATGAAAATCTTTATGGAATGAAATATCTTTCATGGGCAGCCGGGGCTTTTACAGATTTCGTAAGTTATAAAATTCCCGGTAAAGGTTATGTTTTGAAAAATGATACTCTGCAGCTTTTTATCAATTTGAAAAACCGCGGCTTATCAGGCGCTGCAAAAAATGTAACTGTAGATGTCACAACAAATTATCCTAATGCAGTTGCTTTGAATACATTTTTAAATTACGACAGCATACAATCAAGACAATATAAGGATAACGGAGCTAATCCGGTGAAATTTTATATTACTTCGTCCGGTGTCCTGCTGGACGAGATGAGATTTTTTGTTTCCACTAAACAGGAAGGAATAGAAACTTCAAAGGATACTATAATAATAAATATAGGGAAGAAGAATATATTATTTTCCGACAACGCGGAAAACGGGATCTCAAAATGGATAAAAGCGGGAACGGGAATCTTATGGGATACTACATTTATAGATCCTTATGACGGCAATAAAAATTTTTCTGATTCACGATACGGCAACTCAAAGAACAGCAGCAATAATACTTTTACATTAATTGATACAATTAACCTCTCAGGGATTGCAAATCCCAGGATTGAATTTGCAGCTAAATGGGCACAGGAAAGAACCTTTGATTATACAAGGATTCAGCTTAGTACAAACTTCGGAACATCCTGGATAAATCTTCCCGGAAGAAATTCAATTCTGATTTCCGGACAACCATCTTTTACCGGCATCAAACGCTGGACAAATGAACAAATTAATTTAAGTCCATACACGGGACAAATGATAAAATTAAGATTTAATTTAATTACTGATAACGGTGTGCCGGGAGATGGATTTCAATTTGATAATTTCAGTGTTGTATCTTTTGTCGATACACTTACAAATATACATACTAACACGGAAATTCCTGCTGAATATAATTTAGCTCAGAATTTTCCTAATCCATTTAATCCATATACATTTATCAATTACCAACTGCCCATATCCAATTATGTCTCAATAAAAATCTTTGATATTTTAGGAAACGAAGTGGCCTCGCTGATTAATGAAAAGCAAAATGCGGGAAGCTATTCAGTTAAATTTGACGGAGCTGATTTTCCAAGCGGGATATATTATTATAAAATAGAAACAGAAAATTTTAATGAAGTGAAGAAAATGATATTGCTGAAATAAGGACATTTGTCCTATCAAAATTGTT
>JBDTWU010000076.1:0-2313 GCA_040006535.1 bacterium
AATTTGGAATCAAGGGATATGCAAAAAATCTGGTCAATGGAAATGTCGAAGTGCTTGCGGAAGGAGAACAGCATCTTATATTTGATTATGTTAAAGAATTGAAGATTGGCCCTTCAGATTCAAAAGTTACTTCCATGATTGTAGATGAATTTCCATTTGAAAATGAGTTCAGGGAATTTAAAATTTATTAATAAAAGCATACTGTATTACCGCGTAAGAACCTCTCAGATTAAATTCAATGACACATTATGAAAATGTTAATTAACAGACGGGTCTTCGGGAAATGTAGAAATAATTGAATATTCTTTTCCCATTGTCTTTAGAATCTTGCTCCAAAGTTTTGTGCTGTCCTGATCAAAAATAATATCCATAGTGCATACTTTTGAATACCAGGAGTTTTGCATTATTTCATTACTTAACTGATCCGGATCCCAGCCGGAATACCCCAGAAAAAATTTGAAATCATCGGGATCTACATTCCCATTAGTAATTAAAATCTTTAACATTTCAAAATTTCCTCCCCAGTATAAGCCTTCGAAAATCTCATAACCACCTTCTAAAATATTATTCGCTTTGTGAATAAAGTTAAGTGAGTCCTGCTGAACAGGTCCGCCGAGAAAAATCTTTGCCTCAAATTCAGGAAACCCCTCAATTATTTGATGAAGCTTATATTCGGTAGGCTTATTTAAAATAAATCCAACAGTCCCCTCTTCATTATGTTCGGTCAATAATAAAACTGATCGCTTAAATATATCATTAAGTAATGGCGCTGATATTAAAAGATTCCCTTTGGAAAGCTCTGAGCTCCGGTTCATGAAAAAATTTTATAGTACTCTTAGAAATATTAATAATTTAAGGTATGTCAATTTTTGATTACTTTATCAAAATCATTTTCTTTGTGAGTGTAATATTTTTTGAAGTTAATTTATAAAAATAAATTCCGGAAGAAAGATTTTGCCCGTTGAATGAAATTGAGTTCATGCCTCCCTCGACTCTTCCCCTTATAAGAAGTGACACTGACTTACCTGTAATATCAAAAACTTCAAGATCTATTTCTTCCGGCTTTGGAATTGAAAACCTTATAAGTGTGGACGGATTAAACGGGTTGGGATAATTTTGATCAAGATGATAATCAATATTACTTGCGGCAGGATCATTTATTCCCGAAAGATCTTCCGAACTGACTCTGGCATTCGTTTCTACTTCAGCTAACCCTGCTGCAGAAACACTATTTATTAAACCTGTAAAGCTCTTTACTAAGATCTTTACGCTGTCAATAGTTGTCAAAGGATTAACCTGAACTGTTAAACCATCTGTATTGAGCGGACCTGTGCTTGGGATATGTAATGTAACAGCATTTTGCCGGTATAAAAATAGCTCACAGTCAGTGACATGTATATCAGTACCGTTAGTTGCATTTGGCAATATGTCATATAAAATAAATCTTCTCACATCAATTGGGATTTCCCATTTCAGAACTATATATTCATTGATACTGCCATTAGAAATCCAGTTAACTTTTTGATCTGAATTTCTTGCCTTTCTGTCAATAACGTTTATTCCTTTATAGCTGACACCATTTGCAAATTTAAAACTGCTTTCTCTTGCGTCTGCAGAAGTGGAAAGATTTGTAAATGAACCTTCGGTTAAATTCTGAGGAACAGTAATCAATGTATGTCCAGCGTGACATCCAACGCATTTGGTTCCTGAGCCATTGTTTCCATAGTTCATTCCTGAAACATGAGCAATATTTCCTTTTCTATTTACAAGAATATTTCCTGAACTGTCCGTAAGCTGTTCAAACAAAGATATATTAGCAACCATATCCCCTTCAGCTATTTTCCCATCCCTGTCTAATGCTATTTCCCTGAATAATATCGGATTATCAAGACCGTTTTCATTTTGCCGCTGAAAATTTACAAAAAATCTGAACTTTGCATTCTTCTTTATAGGAGGTGCATCATCAATTGGAGAATCTACCGGAGCATTTGCATATACATTAAGACAATCAAATCTGAAAAGACCGCCCTGGTAAAAAGAATTTGGATCTGTAGTATTGGGAGGAACCAGGTTGGTATCATATGACATAAGATAAGGAACAATTGGTGGAGTAAGCCTTGGGATAAGTAGCTCTGCATTTAACTCGAGCGTTCCGGGGAGATCTATAACCTGTGTAAGACCTTTCCCATTTATGTCACAGGTGTATATACCATAATCCTGTTCTATTACAGTATTTGAATATGAAAATAAAATCCTTCCATCCGGAAGCGGAACAGGATCAGTTGCATAAGGTGCCTGCATAGTCCCGGTAGA
>JBDTWU010000077.1:0-3288 GCA_040006535.1 bacterium
AATTTATTACTTGCGGATGCTTCTTACCCGGTAATTGATTCTTCGAAAATTTATAAGTCCACAGACGGGGGCTTCAATTGGTCGCTAAAATTTAAGGTAGGTGACAGTGAAATCCCCACTATTACAAACTCGATCTTTGATTATAACAAGTCATGGGCAGCGGCAGAAAAGTTATATAGTTCTTCAAATTTTGGAGAAACCTGGACCGGGATTGCAAATAGCTTTGATGTTCTCTGGGCTTTGGATATATGCAAAGAGGATCCGACATGTATATTCACTGCAAGATTTTCGGGACAGGGATTTTTGTCAACCAATGGTGGAATTAGTTTTTCTAATGTGAATCATCCAAATTCATCTGTATTTTTCTCTGCTGTTTTATTTCCGGAAAGAGACTATGCAATAGGAATGTTTAATAATAGTGTATATAAACTGAAATTTACTTATGATGTTACTGTGGGTATTGTCAAAACTCCGGGAATCGTTCCAGATAATTTTATCCTTTATCAAAATTATCCAAACCCGTTTAACCCCAAGACTACCATAAACTATAGTATACCGGTATCAGGGTATGTCTCATTAGAAGTCTTTGATGCTCTTGGCAAAGAAGTTTACTCTTTAGTTAATCAAAAGCAATACTCCGGAAACTATAAAGCAGAGTTTGACGGAATCAATTTAACAAGCGGTATTTATTTTTATCAATTAAGAAGTGGAAAATTCTCTGAGACAAAAAAAATGCTTTTAATAAAATAACAAACTAGGATCTTCGAAATTTTTGCACTTCAACCTTCCGTTTCAAAAAATATTTCCTTTTAAATTTCTCAAAAATTTTTCCACAAAAAAAACATGCACGCATAAAAAATTTTTTATAGTCAATAGTCATATTTTTTTAAAACGTTTGCATTTAAAAATCATTTGTTATAATTTTACTGCATAAAGTTTTTTCTCACACATCCCACTATATATTTTACATCTTTGAAATTGAGAAATTCATATTTCGTCAATAATAATTCTTTTAAATTTTTTTTCGTTAACAAAATTAATTTTTTATGTAAATGAAAATTAACCGGCTATTTGTAAGCAAAGGTGTTTCAGCCTTTGACACTATAGAATTCGATACTCGTTCCTCTGTCATCCGCAACCCTGACGGCTCTGTTGTTTTTGAAATGAATGATATCAAAGTTCCAAATCACTGGTCGCAGGTCGCGACAGATATTCTCGCACAAAAATATTTCCGAAAAGCCGGCGTTCCGCTTGTGCTTAAAAAAGTCGATGAAGTCGGAGTTCCCCAATGGCTTCAGAAAAGTGAACCTGATAATGTTAAGCTCAAAGATCTTCTTGATGAAGAAAAGTATACTTCTGAAAAAGATTCAAGACAGGTCTTTACAAGACTTGCAGGTTGCTGGACCTACTGGGGCTGGAAATATAATTATTTTAATACTGAAGATGATGCCAAAAATTATTTCGAAGAGCTTTGTTACATGCTCGCGATGCAGTTTGCAGCTCCGAATTCCCCGCAATGGTTTAATACCGGACTTAACTGGGCTTATGGAATTACCGGTCCATCTCAGGGACATTTTTATATTGATCCTCAAACCAAAAAGCTTGTAACTTCAAAAGACGCTTATACTCACCCTCAGCCGCATGCATGCTTCATACAGTCTTTATCAGATGATCTGGTAAATGAAGGCGGGATTATGGACCTTTGGGTAAGAGAAGCGAGATTGTTTAAATATGGTTCAGGAACCGGCTCAAATTTTTCCAACGTCCGCGGAGTGAATGAGCCTCTTAGCGGAGGCGGAAAATCCTCAGGGCTTATGTCATTTTTAAGAATTGGTGACAGGAGCGCAGGGGCAATTAAATCAGGAGGGACAACAAGGCGTGCAGCAAAAATGGTTACGCTCGATATGGATCATCCTGATATTGAAGAATATATTAATTGGAAAGTCGCGGAAGAACAAAAGGTTGCTTCCCTCGTAGCAGGTTCCAGGCTTTTAAATTATCATTTGAATAAAATCATTAAAACCTGTCACGAATCTCATCCTGAAAATGATGGCTTTGACAAGCAAACGAACAAGCTGCTGGCACTTGCAATTCTTGAAGCAAGAAAAGCACACACTCCCGAGAATTATATTGAAAGAGTTATTCAGCTCGCAAAGCTTGGATTTAAGGAAATTGAATTTACGGAATATAATACTGACTGGAATTCAGAAGCATACTTAACAGTCTCGGGACAAAATTCTAATAATAGTGTCCGCGCAACAAATGAATTTATGGAAGCGGTACTGGATGACCGGGATTGGAATCTTTACTGGCGTACAGAAATAAAAAAGTCAGGCAGGGAAAACAGACCTCCCAAACCATGCAAAATCCTGAAAGCCAGAGATCTTTGGGAAGATATTGCATATTCTGCATGGTCTTCTGCTGATCCGGGAATACAGTTTCATACTACTATTAATGAATGGCATACCTGTCCCAAAGGCGGTGAAATTAAATCATCAAACCCATGTTCCGAATACATGTTCCTCGATGATACAGCCTGTAATCTTGCCTCGCTTAATTTAATCAGGTTTTTTGATTTTGAAAAAAATAAATTTGAAATAGAAAAATACAGACATGCTTCACGTCTATGGACAATAGTGCTTGAGATAAGTGTTTTAATGGCGCAGTTTCCGAGCAAGAGCATTGCAAAACTGTCTTATGAATATAGAACGCTCGGACTCGGTTATGCAAATCTTGGTGCTTTGCTGATGGTGCAGGGAATTCCTTATAATTCCCAGGAAGCTCTGGCAATAACAGGTGCTCTTACTTCTATACTGCACATGACTGCTTACGCAACTTCTTCAGAAATGGCAAAAGAACTCGGAGCATTCCAGGGATACAAAGAAAATGAAAGTGAAATGCTGAGAGTAATTCGAAATCACAGAAGAGCTGCTTATAATATGTCCCCTGGTGAATACGAGGGCTTGTCCCTTCCTCCTCTGGGAATAAATAAAAAATTCTGTCCGGACGATTTGCTTGAAGCTGCAAGAAAAGATTCTGATAAAGCTCTTGAACTAGGGGAAAGCTATGGATACAGAAATGCTCAGGTTACTGTAATTGCACCCACAGGAACGATCGGTCTTCTGATGGATTGCGATACAACGGGAGTTGAGCCTGATTTTGCTTTGGTAAAATTTAAAAAACTTGCCGGCGGCGGATATTTTAAGATCATAAATGAGTCCGTTCCAACTGCATTAAAAAATCTTGGATATAATGTTAAAGAAATCGATGAAATTATTAAGTATACAA
>JBDTWU010000078.1:0-2275 GCA_040006535.1 bacterium
GAGTGAAGTATATATTTGATAACTCAGATACGAAGATAATTTTTACCAGAGAAAATTATTTTGAAAAATTAAATAAGCTGGTTTCCCGGGAAAAGATCTTAGTTGTAAATTTCAATGAATTTTCATTTGAAAGTTTATCATCTGTGCCGGAGATTGGAACAAATAGTATTGATAAGGAAGATGAATGCCTGATCGTTTACACTTCAGGCACCACCGGAAATCCTAAAGGAGTTGTTCTGACGCAGTATAATTTAATGTCTGATGCTCTTGCAATTTCGAACCACCATGATCTTCACAACGATGATGCAATGATGTGCGTGCTTCCGATCCATCATGTTAACGGGACTGTAGTTACAATCATGACGACTATGTTTTATGGAGGCAAGCTGATCCTGAATCAAAAATTTCGAACTGAAAGTTTTTTAAAACGGCTTCAGGATGATAAAGTGAAAGTTGCAAGTGTTGTGCCGACACTGCTGCAGTTTCTTCTTCACTCGAATGAAGATATAAAAAATTATGATCTGAAGAATTTTTCACATTTAATTTGCGGAGCGGGACCATTGACATGCGAGTCAGCTAAAAATTTTGAAGACAGGTTCGGTATGCGGATAGCTCACGGTTATGGATTATCGGAGTCCACATGCTATTCATGTTTTGTACCAATAGACCTGAAACCTGAAGAGCATTATAAATGGCAGAATGATTACGGTTTCCCTTCGATCGGAATTCCTGTTGAATGCAACGACATGGAAATACATAATGACAAAGGTGAATCTCTTGCTGAATTAGATAAAGGAGAAATTGTGATCCGCGGGCATAACATAATGAAATATTATTTCAATGATGACGAGGTGAACAGGAAGACTTTTGAATTCGGATGGTTCAGAAGTGGTGACGAAGGTTTTTTTAAATATGATCACAACGGGAAAAAATATTTTTTTATTACCGGGAGATTAAAAGAGCTTATCATCCGCGGGGCGGTTAATATTTCACCTCTGGAAATAGATGAAGTTCTTTCGGGTATTGAATGTATTGAATCCGGAATTGCAGTTGGTTTTGACAATGACTGGTACGGTGAGGAAGTTGGCGCTCTTGTAATGCTTAAGGACAAAGAGGCTTCCGATGAACAAAAGGAAATTTACAGGAATGAAATCCATGCTCACTGTAAAAAGCATCTTCCGTTTTTTAAATCACCGAAGGTGATTATATTTTCAGATTCTATTCCGGTTACTTCGACAGGGAAATATCAGAGAAATAAAGTTAAGGGTCTGTTTAAGCGATGGAAGGATGTGCAGTTTAAAGATCAGATTTAATCAGGAAAAGTTTAAACTTTATTAAGATAAAAACATTTAATTAAATTTATTGAAATCTATTATAATCCAGGGAATAATATTTTGTATTGTATTAAGCTGTAGCATTAGGGTGCATGCTTTGCCGGCCGACTCAACAATTACTAAAATATCGAAGGATACTTCAGAATTGAAGCGGGGAATTTTCGGCAGCCCGCAAACAGAACTTGAAATTAAATTTGATAAATCAAAACTCGCACCGCAAAATGTAAGAATTATTTTTAATGAATTATTCAGACAATATCTCACTATTAAAAATGCTCTTGCATACAGCGATGCATTCAGTGCGAAGAGAAACACGCTTACCTTGCTTGAACAGATGAAAACAAATACCAAAGATATCGATATTATAAATAAAGATGACAGATGGATGATCTTTCTTTTTAATTATGAAAATATACGAAGCAAAGTGGAAGCAGCTGATTTTATTCAGGAACAGAGATTTTTATTCGGTGAGATAAGCAGCGGCTTACAGCAGTTCATAAAATATTACGGTCTCTATGACAAAACCATCTATCTCATGCAGTGTAGTAATAATGAGAAGAATGTAAACGGCAGCTGGCTTTCAGATTCGAGAGATAAAAAAAATCCTTACCTCGGCTCTATAAATGATACAGCCTGTGCTAAGGTTAAAGAAGTTTGGGTGTTCTGAAATCGTAAGCTGTAATAATTCCAGTCAATAATTTTCAAAGAGTTGAAATGAAAAGAATGGATGTTTATTCCTCTGCTGCTATTGAAATTTTATCTTCTGCTGTCTCATATTCCTTTGGTTCTCCCTGCCACAACTTATTTATTTCGTCTTTAATCCCGAAGGGATTGAATATAAATAACACCGCATGAAATGCGGTGGAAGGTGGAAAGAAACACTCCCTTCCTCCAACTCCGAAGGGGTTGAACTAAAGCAAATACTTTTCTTCAAACTCAAT
>JBDTWU010000079.1:0-4661 GCA_040006535.1 bacterium
TATTGTTAACCTGGGCATATTCAGCCGGAAAATTTTTTATTGCGTAAATTTTTAAAGCCTCTTCATATGCTTTAATTGCATTTTGACAATTTTCGATTTTATCTTTTGATTCGGCAAGTATGACAAGTGTATTTCCGGTTCGGTTCTTTGCAGAAGCATATTCCAGAGGTCTGTTGTTTAGATCAACGTATTTCAAAATGTTTTCAAAATATTCCAGTGACATCTCACAATTTTTTAATGTCCCTTCCACTTTGGATATATGCCAGTAAGACATTCCCAGATAATTATTTGCTTTGAAAAAAACCGCTTCATTACTTTCATAACTTGTTAACAGCAGAATTTTTTCAAATGCTGATATTGCAAGCTTCATATAAATTAAAATATCAAAGCTTATGCTTCCAATGTCAAAAATTCTTTCACCTGTCATCATAAGAACATTAATGTCATCTTTAAATATTTCAATCATATCCGCAAAGAGATCATGGTCCGAAACATTTAATTCGGGTTTGATAATGTATTCCAGATATGCATCCTCCGCCCAGATTTTATTTCTTCCTGTAATCATTATAAACTCTTTATCCTCAAGATTTTTAAGCCATCCCATCCATTCAAAATCTTTTCCTTCAAGCTCGTAGCCCGAAGCTACCTTTCTAAGCCATTCAAGCTTGAATACACAGTTATCTTCATATATCCCGGTAAAATATAAGCTGCTCATAGAACGCAATACTGTTTTCTCAATAGGGTCACATTGATCATATCTGCGCTCCATTTCACTCAGCTTCATAAAAATAGATCCGATAGTACCGTTAAATTTTATACTATCCCATTTTACTCCGAGCTTATGTGAAATTGACTTCCCGTCTTCAACTGAGATTTTATCAATCTCATAAATATTATCAAAAATAATTTCTATATCCATGTTCTGATCAAGCAGCTTATTTTTTGCTTTCTTATATTCTCTGCCGGAATGACACGTCGCAATTATGGGGATATTTTTATTTTTGGCGGCTTTAAAAAAAAGCTGGTTGTTATCCTGCTTCTCAATAAAATTGTGGAGATCGTCGATAACTATTATTTTTTTATTGCGGAATTTTAAATCGGGTGGAATTTCTAAAGAAGGCATTGCAATATTTCTCGGAAAAAGTACATCAAAATTTTTGCCGCTGTTTTTTAATGCTCTGAAAACGGCCCGGGTTTTGCCGCTGAGTGGAGCACCAACAGTCAAAGCACTTCTTTTATTTGCAATGTCCTTTTTAAGATTTGAATCAATTTCTCTTTCGAAATATAAATCTTCATAAGGTCTTTCTCCGAGAAAGTCCGTCGGAGTAAGCTTTTTAGAGCTTTTCCAGACTAACGAAAAATTATTTTTATATTCATTACTCTTTTTGTAAAAATAACCGCCGAGAGGAATTAAAATGGAAAGAAGAATTCCTATGATGGTGAATAATAAAGTTAATTCCAAATCTTAAATGTTTATAGCCATGATACTAAAATAAACACATTGTTCAATTATTTACCCGGCTGATATTCTCTCATTCCCATCTGACTGTCTAATGTAAGTAATCCTAATCCCTCGCCGTTGATCAATCGCAGCTTCGCAAGCAATTTCGAAATTGTTGACTCCTCTTCTACCTGTTCATCGACATACCATTCCAAAAAACTTTTTACAGAATGATCATTTTCTTTTATTGCAATATCCATAAGGTCATTGATGCTTCGTGTGACGAACTTCTCCTGCGCAAGTGATTCCTCAATTACATCCAGTACGGAAGTAAATTCCGACTTCGGCTCATTTAAAGATTTTAATATTACCCTGCCTCCTTTATCATGAACAAAGTTAAACATCTTCATGGCATGAAAATGTTCTTCCTGAGCCTGGATATTAAAGTAATTTGCAAATCCTTCCATTTCGATCGACTCTAAATATGCAGACATTGAAAGGTATAAATATTCTGCAAAAAATTCTTTGTTGATCTGTTCATTTAGCGCATCCTGAAGTTTTTGTGTAAGCATTTGAGTTCTCCTTGTTGTTTAATTACAAAATAGAGTTTTGAAGATTGAGATTAAATGTTTTTAAAATGAATAAAGCCCATTAGAATGCTTACAACGTTGAAGAGAATTTTAATCAGCATCAGAAGAATTTTTTGTCTAAATAAAAATCATCAATTTGAAATTCATTCTTTATTAAATTTATTTCTTTGAGTTTTTTTTCATCGGCTGATTTCTTTTTTACGGCAGTTATCATTGTGTTCCTGGCTGTATGTTCAGGAGACACGAACTCAAAGACTTTAGTTTCATATCCGAAATATTCCAGCATTAATGCACGCAAACCATCTGTAAGCGAAACAGCCAGCCGCTCTTGGAGGATGCCGTGTTTGAAAATTCCCCTGAGATCCAGCGGTATATGCATTTTTTTTCTGAGATATTTCTGACAGCATGGAGCAAGCATGATTATTTGCGCTTCGGATTTTATAGCTTTGAAAATTGCATCATCTGTAGCAGTGTCGCAAGCATGCAGTGCAATAATAATATCTGAAGGCTGTTGATTTATATTATCAATGGTTCCCTTTTTAAAAATTAAACCTGTGAACCCGCATTCAGCAGCAATATTGTTTGATAAATTGACAAGCTCATCTCTTTGCTCAACACCATTCAACACAATACTTTTATTAAGTGTATTTTTAAAATAATCATATACAGCGAAAGTGAGATAACTTTTTCCCGAACCCATATCAACGATCCTTATTATCTCCCTGCTCTGCAGTTCAGAGCATTTATACAGCGAATCAATTATCTCAATAAACTTATCAACTTGCCTGAACTTGTTGTATTTATCAGCTTTTATTATTCCTTCGGCCGTTGTTATACCGAGAAGATGAAAATATTTTGCTTCAGGATTTATGAAGCGGGATTTAATTTTGTTGTGAGGTATTATTTCTGCAGACTGAAAAGTTGGTTTTTTTACATACAGCTTTGCGATCCGCTTCTTTGAATAATCCAGAGTATAATCATTTTGTGTCGTGAATAAAGTAGCACTCATGAAATCTTTCCCGAGGACCTCATTCACCAGCTTTATTCCATTTTCAGAATCATAATTCTTTATTATATCCTTCGTCTTATATTTCATTTTAAACGAAAGCTTTTCGCCTTCGTTCGTTTTAATTTTAGTTACAAAGATATTCTCAAATTCTTTGTCATCACCTTTATATTTGCTTAGCTTAATTTTAATAAACAAATTTTCTTCAATACTTGATCTTAGTTTCTCTGCGAACTTTTCTTTGTCGTTGTCCATAATATAAATTAGATTGCCCTGTTGGAATTCAATTTTGCATTATAAAATCCGAGGCTTAGACGATGATATTTCTGTGTATCTTTCTGATGAGCAATGCTTCAACCCATTGAATAACTTATTAGCTCAATGAATTAAGAATTTTGATATTTTCTTTTATCATTTCTTTGGCACCATTACCTTTTATAATATCTCTAACAGTTTCATTGTCGGCAAATACCTGCCATTCGGCAATAAGATTGCTTTTAACCTTTGCCCGCCATGCTGCCGGGATCTCAAACTTATCGTTTTCTGATGAATCGTCTACTCCAAATGTTCCTTTAGCAGTTCCGAATATTCCAACGGAGTCGTCAGTAAGTAAAGTATTTTTAATGGAAATTTTGTAATCAGGGAACCACTTGAAATAATTTCTCCACGCGTTTTTCATTTCTTTTTTTCCATTGACAACAGTTCCCATAGAATCAATAAATATATGATTATCTGACATCAGCTCTGATAATCCTTCGGTATCCTGTTCGTTTATTTTTTCAATGAAGTTTATTACTGTCTTCAAAACCTCCATTTGTTTTTTTTCATCTTCGGCTATTTTTACATAGGAATTCATACCGAGATAAGTTGACTGCATAGGAATCTCAGAAATTTTGTTTTTGATTGCTGTTACTTTATAAGCGGTAACTCCCGGACGGGATGTGATTACGCGTAAAGGTTCAGTTCCAACAAAATGGATAGCCGCACCATCTTCAGCTCCATAGCCTTCTTCAATAGTTCCGTCTAATATTAATTTTCTGAAAGCTTCTTTCAGCTCTGCCCTGTCATCATAGTGCGGACAAAAGCTTCCGTTAAGCAAGCCCAGACACGGGAGACGAGTGAGCTTTCCCGGTGAAGGATTTGTAATGCCATCATCAAACCAGCAGATAGCGCCCGCGCTCATTCCACTTAATATAACGCCGGCTTCCCATGCTCTCTTCATAATTTTATCCACTCCGGATTTTTTCCAGGCGTCAATTATTAATTTAGTATTTCCTCCGCCTACATGAATAATATCTTTATCCATTATAAATGCTTCGATATCTTTTGGCGGATCTGTTAACGACAGATGAGAAGGCTCGCATATCTGATTCTCAAAAAATTTGTAAAACATTTCCCGGTATTCTAACCCGTCATTGCTTGCAGTGCCGAGGAAACAGATTTTCGGTCTCTCTTTTGGGATCAGATTCAAAAGATACTTATCCAGTAAGCCGTTATCAGGCTCCATAGAAAACATTCCGCCGCCAATGGCTACTATTTGTCTGATTGGTGTGCTCAAAAGATTTAATTTATTTTATCAAAGTGTAAGATACTAAGGATGGTTTATTTTTTCAGTGGAAAAGAT
>JBDTWU010000080.1:0-4345 GCA_040006535.1 bacterium
TTTATAATTAAAGTTTTAGATCAGATTGATATCTACATTAGTTTTGCTCGCAGGCGGAATGGCGACAAGGTTGAAGCATGTTACTGAAAAAATTCCTAAATCAATGTTGGAAGTTGCGGGCAGGCCTTTTATTTCATATCAGCTTGACCTGATAAAAAAGAACAACATAAAACAGGTTGTAATATGTGCAAGTTATCTTGGTGAATATATTAAAGACTACCTTGATAAAGAAAAAATACATGAGCCTGAGATTAAATATTCTTTCGACGGCAATAAGCTATTGGGGACAGGAGGAGCGATCAAAAAAGCACTGAGCTTACTCGATGAAAATTTTTTCATTATGTATGGCGATTCGTACCTGAATACTGATTTTCAAAAAGTAGGGGAATATTTTTTTTCTGAAAACAAATCCGGCCTCATGACTGTTTTTCGTAATGATGGAAAATATGATAAAAGTAATATTGAATACGAGGATCACAGAATATTAAATTATAGTAAAAAAAACCCTGATGATAAGATGAAGTTCATCGATTACGGACTGGGAATATTAACCTCAAAAGCTTTCCACGATTTTGAAGGAATAGCGGAATTTGATCTCGAACAGGTTTACAGAAATCTTTTACTTAAAAATGAATTGCTTGGATACGAAGTAAAAGAAAGATTTTATGAGATAGGATCTTTTCAGGGTCTTGAAGAAACAAATAATTATTTACTGATCAATAAATAATCAAGTAATTAGATGGAGGATTTAAAAAATGAAATCAGGAATTATGTTGATAGTTATTTAGATGAAGTAACTGAAATCGTTAAAAAGATTGACAGGTCCCAGATTGAAAAAATGGTCCATAATATTTCTTCTGTAAAAAAAAATGGTGGCAGAATATTTATGCTTGGGGTTGGCGGAAGTGCTGGTAATGCCTCGCATGCCGTAAACGATTTCCGTAAGATAGCAGGGATCGAATGCTATTCACCTACTGATAATGTATCAGAGCTTACTGCTAGAGTAAACGATGACGGCTGGGATACTTCATTTGTTAACTGGCTGCAGGGCAGCAGGCTCAACTCAAAAGACTGCATTTTTATTTTCTCAGTAGGCGGCGGCAATGTTGAAAAGAATATCAGCGTAAATATTGTAAATGCTTTGAAATACGGAAAAGAAAAAGGCAGCATCATAATTGGCATAGTTGGCAAGGACGGGGGACATACTGCAAAGTTAGCAGATGCCTGCGTTATAATTCCAACAGTTAATAATGAGACCATTACTCCGCATGCAGAATCTTTTCAGGCGATCGTCTGGCATTTGCTCGTGACTCATCCATTAATAAAAGAAAACGAAATGAAGTGGGAAGGAACAGACAGGAAAAATTAATGAGTAAAGCAATTTTCCTGGACAGGGACGGAGTTATTAATGAACTTATTTACAGTGCTGAAAGAAATGAATATGAACCGCCTCATAAAGCCGAGGACCTGAAAATCATTGACGGTGTATTTGATGCATTATATAAATTTCAGGAAGACGGCTATAAATTATTCCTGATCTCAAACCAGCCTGATTATGCAAAAGGAAAAACCTCACTAGAAAAACTATATGAAGTTCATAATGAGCTGAATAAAAAACTGACGGACAAAAAAATTAAATTAACCGAATATTTTTATTGCTATCATCATCCGGAGGGAATAGTTCCGGAATATTCGATCGAGTGTGAATGCAGAAAACCCGGGACATATTTTATAAGTAAGGCAGTTTTAGATTATTCAATTGAAAAGGAAAACTCGTGGATGATAGGTGATCGTGATAAGGATATTGAGTGCGGGATAAATTCAGGTTTAAGGACAGTTTTGATAAAAAGTGAAATAAATAAAAATACAGTAAAGCCGGATTATCAGGTTTTAAATTTAAAACAGGCATCTGAATTAATTCTTTCATTAAAATAAAAACAATAATGTCTCCATTAAAAGATCTTAAGATAAAAATTTTTGCTGACGGTGCAAATGTAACCGAAATGAAAAAGATATATTCAGAGGGCATTGTCAAAGGGTTTACAACAAATCCGACGCTAATGAAGAAAGACGGGGTTAAAGATTATGTTGAATTTGCAAAGGACGTGCTGTCTGAAATAAAAAATATGCCTATTTCATTCGAAGTATTTACCGATGATTTTGATTCGATGGAAAGACAGGCTGAGGAAATTGCAAGCTGGGGCGACAATGTATATATCAAAATACCGGTTACCAACACTAAGGGTGAACCGGCTTACGATCTGATAAAAAAATTGTCATCTGCAGGAATGAAGCTTAACGTTACCGCGATACTTACAATTGATCAGGTGGAGAAAGTTTCTGAAAATATTCATAAACATACACCCGTTATAATTTCGATGTTTGCCGGCAGAATTGCAGATACAGGAAGAGATCCGATACCTTACGTTAATAAGTCAATTGAAATTCTGAAGGGGCTGCCGAATGCAGAGCTGCTCTGGGCAAGTTCACGCGAGGTGCTGAATATTTTTCAGGCAGAGGAATGCGGCTGCCAGATCATTACTGTTACAAATGATATACTGAAAAAATTAGTGATGTATGATAAAGACCTTGAGGAATTATCCCTGGATACTGTGAAAATGTTTTACAATGATGCAAAGTCAGCCGGATATAACTTTTAATTAATTCAATGAGATCGTGTCTAAATCAAAGGAAAAAGTTTTTTTATTTTTATCCGATCTTTTATTCATAACTCTTGCCTGGCTAATTTATTATTATATAAGAATAGAGACCGGATGGATATTATATGCAAACCCTCCGGCTTTTTTATTGCCATTAATTATAGTTTATGTATACTGGCTGGTAATTTTTTCTTTCGCGGGTTTATATCAGCATTGGTTTGTAAGATCAAGGTTTGACGAATTTTCCTCGGTATTTAAAGCCGTAACATTCGGATGTTTCATATTGTTCTTTATTATTTTTATAGATGACTTTATAAATAATGCTCCGATAATTTCTAGGTTTCTCATTCTTATATACTGGCTGCTGCTGATTGTATGTGTCAGTCTCGGAAGAATAGTAATACGAAGCATTCAGCGTAACCTTCTGCAAAAAGGTATCGGGCTGAGAAATACCATTATACTGGGCATCGGGGAAAAGGCGCTGAACTTAAAAACAATGATAGAAAAATTTCCTCAGCTTGGATATAAAATTCTGGGGTTTGTGAGTCTGGATAGTGAAAAAACTTTTGATAAAAAAAACCTTGGCAATCTGACCGGTATTTCCGGTGTAATAAGGCGCAATGATGTTTCAGAAATTTTAATTGCACTTGAATCATCGGAAAAAGAAAAGCTGATTGACGTTCTGAGATATTGCTCTGAAGAAAAAGTAAATATGAAGATCTTACCGGACATGTATGAGATTGTAAGCGGTATGGCAAAGACAAATCAGATCTACGGTGTGCCTCTGATCGAAGTGATGCCTGATATTATGTCACCGTCAGGGAAGCTTACTAAGAGAATTATAGATGTTGCATTGTCATTGATAACATTAATAGTCATGTGTCCGTTACTGATATTATTTTCCTTATTAATAAAGCTTGATTCAAAAGGTCCGCTGCTTTATAAACAGGTTCGTGTCGGCAAAAAAGGAAGGGAGTTTATAATGTATAAATTCCGTTCGATGGTTGCAAACTCAGAAGAATACGGTCCGGAGTGGGCGGGCGAAAAAGATCCCAGGATCACCGGAGCAGGCGGTATTATAAGAAAACTTTATATTGACGAAATTCCTCAAATGATAAATGTACTAAAAAATGAAATGAGTCTGATCGGACCTCGTCCGGAAAGACCTTATTTTGTTGAGCAGCTCAAAAAAGAAATTCCGTATTATTATAAAAGATTATCCGTGAAGCCCGGAATCACCGGCTGGGCTCAGATAAAGCATAAATATGATGCATCACTGGAGGATGTAAAAACAAAACTGCAATATGATTTTTACTACATAGAAAATATGAGCCTGAAGCTTGATTTTAAGATCATGATCAACACTGTGATTGTGATTTTACTTATGAAAGGACACTAGAATGAAAAAAACACTTGTAATCATTCCCACTTATAATGAAGCAGAAAATATTATTAAAATAATTCCTGAGGTTTTAAAAAATACCGAAGCAGGTAATGAGTTTAATATACTTGTGGTTGATGACAATTCGCCTGACGGAACAGCAACGCTTGTTGAAGAGCTTGGGGATCCGAATGTAAACATTCTTAAAAGAGAAAGGAAATTAGGATTAGGAACTGCATATGTTGCCGGGTTTCATTATGCAATAAAAAATAATTATGATTATGTATTTGAAATGGATGCTGAT
>JBDTWU010000081.1:0-3739 GCA_040006535.1 bacterium
TCTGAGACTATCAGAAGGGTTGTTGAAATCGGAATACCGGTGATGGGACATCTTGGACTTACTCCCCAGTCAATTAATAAGTTCGGAAGCTACAAGACACGTGGTACTGATAAGGAAGAGGCTGATAAGATATATAAGGATTCTCTTTTAATCGAGAAAGCAGGATGCTTCGCAATTGTTCTGGAAAAAATTCCCGCAAAGCTCGGAACAAAAATTTCCAAAGATCTGAAAATTCCTACAATTGGAATCGGTGCCGGTCCGGATTGTGACGGCCAGGTATTAGTCACTCACGATATGCTCGGATTCATTGAAGATTTTACTCCAAGATTTGTAAGACGATACGCCAGCATGGCATCCGATTCTAAAAATGCTTTTAGAAAATATATTAAAGATGTGAAGGAAAAAAAATTTCCGACCATGAAGGAAAGTTATTGAAGAAGGAAGCGCGCAGAGCTTACAGAATCAGTATTAGTAAAAAGGAGTAAGTATAAGAAGCTATTGTCCCATCACTGCCTTTCACTTCACACGAAATATTTATCACCAAATACTGCAAATGAACGAATGTAATTTCAGAACCGGGTTTGGATACGATGTTCATAAGCTATCCCCAGGAAGGAAATTTATTTTAGGCGGAGTGGAGATAGACAATGAAAGCGGACTGGAGGGTCATTCCGATGCAGATGTTTTGCTTCATTCCCTTTGTGACGCTTTACTGGGTGCCGGAGGTTTTAAAGATATCGGGCACCAGTTCCCGAATACTGACCTTAAGTATAAAGATATTTCAAGCCTGATACTTCTTACCGAGACATTTTTAATTTTAAAAACAGCCGGATGGAAAGTAAGCAATACTGACTCAGTTATTATTCTTGAAGAGCCAAAAATTTATAAGTACACCGACATGATGAAAAGCAATATTTCAAAGATAATTGAGACTGAAAATGTATCAATCAAAGCCACTACTTCAGAAGGGCTGGGATTTGTAGGTGAAAAAAAAGGATGTTCAGCTTATTCGACTGTATTGATCTACAAATAAAAAACTATCATCAGATTATCTTAAATTTTTTAAGCATAGATTTTGGAATTTCTTCAAAGTATAGATGCAGTTCTTTTTCATTTTATAAACGGAACCCTTGCTAATCCCGTCACTGATAAACTTATGCCGTTCATTACCGAGCGGGATAACTGGTTTATCTTTTATGCTCTCATCTGGCTTTTCCTAATAATAAAGGGAGGAGTAAGGGGAAAGGTTGCAGCTCTGCTGATTGTTCCATTAATTTTACTTTCAGATCAAACTGCCAACAATGTCATAAAACCTTTTTTTCACCGGATAAGACCATGTCATGTTTTGGAGGATGTTAATTTACTGATCAACTGTTCAGATTCTTTTGCTTTTCCGTCAAATCATGCTGTAAATAATTTTGCGGCTGCCGTTTTGTTTTCATATTTTTATCCGCCTATGAAATATTTTTTATATACAGGCGCTCTGATAGTTTCACTCTCCAGAATTTTCGTGGGAATACATTATCCATTTGATGTCTTGGGCGGAGCTGCAGTCGGAATTATTTTTGCATTATTGATTATTTATTTTTGGAAACTGATCAATAATAAATTTCAAATCCTCCGGATCAATTCTAAAGTTACTTAAATATTAAATCCAGTTGGGATTCAAAAATTTTGATAAAAAAATATTTTTACACATCATACTCTCCGGCGTTTGCTACGGTTTATCCTTTCCGCCTGTTAATTTATACTTCTTAATTTTTTTTTCCTTTGTCTTAATAATTGAAATTATCTTAAAGAGCAAAAACCTTAAGCATGTTATTTTAAGAGTTTACACTGTATTATTTGTTGCAGGACTTATTGCAATATCCTGGATTGGGCTGAGCGGGATGAGGGATAATGCTGATTCATTTCTAATAATTGCAGGGATCTTTGTATTATTTGTATATCCATTATTTTTTATTCCACCTGTAATTCTATTTTATTTTGTCAATAAGAATTTTCGTTCAGGAAACATTAAGTATTTTTCTTTAATTGTTTTTCCGTTTCTCTGGACCGCGTTTGAATATTTACAGACGTTAGGACAAATAAATTTTCCCTGGCTTTTTGCAGGGCATACACAAACATATAATCTCAATAAAATCCAGTTTGCCGAATATACAGGAGTGTTTGGAGTTTCTTTCTGGATTTGTGCTGTAAGCGTAGTTCTTTATTTCATTTATCATAAACTGTCGGAAAAAAGCTGGAAAATAATTTCAAAGAAATCAATAATTTTTTTTTTAATATTAGCTGCAATTTATTTCCTTCCCGACTTTTACAATATTTTCAATAAAAATAATTTTAAGGATAACGGTAAAATAAAAGTAGGTATCGTTCAGCCAAATGTGGATCCCTGGGAAAAATGGGCAGGAAAACAAAACGATTTAATTTATAATTATTTAGAGCAGATCAAAAAGATTTATTCTGAAAATCCCGGCATACAGTTAATAATACTGCCTGAAACAGCACTTCCTTATTATTTCAAAGAAAGATATTTTGAAGACAGGTACATGATGATTAAAAATCTGACTGACAGTATTAATATTCCCATAATGATCGGCACTCCGGATCTGCAATATTATGAGGACCAGGCAAATGCTCCAAATGATGCAAAGATCATGAAGAGCTCAGGTCTGAAGTATGACACTTATAATACAGCTGTTTTATTTGAACCAGGTAAGGATAAAAATATTTATCAGAAACATCACAAAATAAAATTAGTAATAGGAAGTGAGCGGGTAGCGTACCAGGAAATTCTGCCTTTCGCAAAAAGCCTCGTTGAATGGGGAGTCGGGCTCAGCAGCTGGCAGATAGGGGAAGATACCAATATTTTTGTATTATCCGATGGTGTTACCTTTAATACCGCAATTTGCTATGAGTCAGTTTATCCTGAATTCTTTTCTGGATTTGTCAATAAGGATGCCGACTTTTCTGTCATTATAACTAACGACGGCTGGTGGGGGAAATTTTTCGGCACCTATCAGCACAATAGGTTTGCAGTGTTCCGTTCAATTGAGAACAGACGATGGATCGCAAGATGTGCAAATACAGGCATTTCCGACTTCATAGATCCTGAAGGAAATATGTTTCTTGAAACTGCCATAAATCAAAAAGCGAATATTGTTTTTGATATTGGCTTAAGACAGGATAAAACATTTTTCACTAAACACGGGGATTTATTTTCAAGATGTTGTTTGTATTTTGGATTATCTGTTTTTGTAATCAGTTTCTATTTCCGGAAAAAAATATCAGCCCCATAAATTGTTTTTGATTCCCCGGATGTCTTCCTCTTTTGTAATTTCTTTATGAAGATTTATCAGATCCTCTGAGATCAGGATACGCTGTCCTCCCCTACCGAGTACTTTATGAGTTTTTTGAGTCAATATAATTTTTTCCGGTTCCAGTTTATTGTTTTCTATATCTTTAACGGAGAGTTTGAACACACCGGCAATATCATCAATCGGTAATTTATTCCCGATCCCCTGTTTCAATTTTATCTTCTTAAGGTTTTCAAAACTCCCATTAACTCAATGAGATAATTTTTTTGAAGGTGTGAACCTGATAATCTTGTTTTTTTCCGAATCCTTGCCTGCAGCTATTTTAAATTTCCCGAAATTTTGGATCTCAACGGTCTTATTTTTTTCGAAACATTCTGTAATGTTTTCAAAAAAATTACCCACTACCTCCCTGCCCTTTCGAT
>JBDTWU010000082.1:0-1930 GCA_040006535.1 bacterium
GTCAATACAAAATTATTTGAAATTTTAGATTATGTATTGAAAGGGTGTATTGAAAAACTTCTATAATTAACTTAACACATATTATTTAAAAAAATTACCTCAAAATAAATTTTCTTTGAACAAATTAAATAACGGAGCGTAATCATGATCAATACGGTGCATCCAGTGAAACTATAAACGGCAGAATATTCAAAACTATAAGCCCGGTAGAAATATTTTAATAGGTGCTTTTCATTGTTAGACATTGTAAGGAACATTTTTAACTTCATTAGTATTTCTTATCTGAAGTTAATAGTGTATTTTTAAAAAATAAAATTAAATAACAGAGATGAGTAAAAAAATTCTTATTCCTATTTCAATCATACTGATTGCATTAGGAATTTTTGTCGGTATGAAAATTCAGAATGCAGTATCAGATGATAAGATAACTTCACAGGTAAAAAAGTTCAGCGATGCTCTTGAAGTTACCAGCAGATATTATGTTGACGATGTCGACTCACAAAAGCTAACCGAAGATGCTATTAAAGGTATGCTTGACGGATTGGATCCACACTCGGTATACATAAGTGCCGAGCAGTTGAAAAGAGTCAATGAGGATTTTCAGGGTAGTTTTGAAGGAATTGGTGTTGAGTTTGATATTGTTAATGATACACTCACGATAGTCTCCCCAATAAATGGTGGACCATCGGAAAAATTAGGAATATTGGCAGGTGATAAAATAATTAGGATCGACGGACAAAGTTCAGTTAAAATTGTAAGGGAAGATGTTCCCAAAAAACTTAAAGGACCTAAAGGAACAAAAGTAAATGTGACCATAGTCAGATCAGGAATGAATAAGCCACTGGAGTTTGAGATTGTCAGGGATAAAATTCCTATTTACAGTGTTGATGCATCCTTTATGCATAATGAAGATATCGGTTATATAAAAGTATCGAGATTCGCAGCAACAACTTATGATGAATTTATTAAAGCAATGGGGGATTTGAAAAACCAGGGGATGAAAAAGGTTATTCTTGATCTAAGGGGAGATCCGGGAGGTTATCTTGATCAGGCATTTAAAATGACAAGCGAATTCATACCTAAAGGAAATAAAATAGTTTACACCAAAAGCAGGATAAATGATTTTAACGAGGAATATATTTCAGAGGGCGGAAAGTATACAGATATTCCATTAATTGTATTGGTTAATGGAGGTTCAGCTTCTGCAAGTGAGATTGTTTCAGGAGCAATTCAGGATTGGGACAGAGGACTGATCATTGGTGAAACCACCTTTGGTAAGGGTCTTGTACAAAGACAGTTCGATCTGCCCGACGGATCGGCATTCAGAGTAACAACAGCAAGATATTATACCCCATCAGGAAGACTAATCCAAAAACCTTACGAAGGAGGAAAATATTTAACTAAAACCTCAGCTGATGTTCAGGTTGAAAATTCTGAACAGAAAAATGACAAGGATTCAACTAAACCGGAATTCAAAACATTCGGCGGCAGGACAGTTTACGGCGGCGGCGGCATCACACCGGATTTTGTTGTAAAGCTGGATACTCTAACGGATTATTCTGTACAACTCAGAAGATTGAATTTGTTTTATATTTTTACGGAAGGATATATGGCAGGAAACAAGAATAACATTCAAGCTAATTATAAAACTCCTATCGAATTCAGAGACAGATTTGTTGTGACTGACAATATGCTTTCTGATCTTAAAAACATGGCAACTGAAAAGGGGATCACCTTTAATGAAGAGCAATTCAATAAAGATCTTGACTTCATAGAGACCTCCATTAAATTTCAGATCGCACGTGATATCTGGGGAAATAACGGAAGTTATCTGGTATGGGTGAATAATGATGATCAGTTCAATAAAGCTGTTACGCTGTTTGATGATGCAATTAAATTAGCCAAGCTAAAACAATAAATCTGAATGCCT
>JBDTWU010000083.1:0-9961 GCA_040006535.1 bacterium
GATACTAAGATCTGTCACTTTTGGTGCCAGCAGGATAATTAAAACTCCTGAAATAAAAAAGCTTAAGCTACCTTCAATTGTTTTATTCCCAATAAAGTGTTTACCATATACTTTTCCGAAAATTGCAGCTGCCGAATCACTGATAATTATTATAAACATTGATGTAATCGCTATAGGTTTCGGAAAAATTAATACACATATCAGATATGCCAGAACAAGATATGTTCCTCCGGTATAGACAGGTCTATTATTCTTAACTTCATGAAATCTCAGGACCTTATTCAGATATTTAAGATATATTTCTCTCACTATGGGGATCCGAGTCCTCGTCAAATCTACAATTATCATAATAACTGACATAACGATCAAAATAATTATCACTGATTCTCTCATTAAATAAAAATATGAAATTGGAATTAATGAAGAAGATAAATGAATTGTCTTCCTTAGAATTTCAATTTTAAGACCTATTTTATTTTTTATATCTTCCAATCTTTTTTAAAAAAAAAGCGAGCTGTACGCTCGCTTATTGTTTTTATTTTTATATTAAATTTAATTTGCCAATGCAATATCACCGGGGGCAAAATTCTCATCCTTGACCTTTTTCGTTTTCTCCTTTGGTGGCTCCTCATTTTTCGATACATCATCTTTGGCAGTAATCTTTTCAAATGGCATTAGTTCTTCCCCTCTCATTATCATATCAATTTCTATGGAATCAAGAATTTCTCTTTCAAGTAATTCTCTCGACATTTTATGAAGCTTGTCCTCATTTTCTTCTAATAATCTTTCCGCCTTATCCATGCCTGCCTGTATTATTTTTTTTATCTCATCATCGATCATTATCTGTGTGGATTCACTATAATCTCTGTGTTGATTGATCTCTCTTCCTAAAAATATTTCTTCCTGTTTCTGACCGTAAGCAATTGGACCGAGCTTCTCGCTCATACCAAATTCACAGACCATCTTTCTGGCCATACCTGTTGCTCGTTCAATATCATTGCTTGCTCCTGTAGTATATTCATTAAATATCATTTTTTCAGCAGCTCTTCCACCCATTGCATACGCTATCATTGCTTCAAGATATTCCTTTGAGTAAGTATGTTTTTCATCCATTGGCAGATAGGTTGTAACACCTAATGCTCTTCCTCTTGGAATTATTGTAACTTTATGTACAGGATCCGCTTCAGGGATCATCTTTGCTACAATTACGTGACCGCTTTCATGATATGCTGTGGTTTTCTTTTCCCTGTCAGAAATTATCAGACTCTTTCTTGCAGTTCCCATCATTACTTTATCCTTTGCTTCTTCAAAATCAGTCATTGTAACGTTATCGGAATTTCTCCTTGCAGCCAGCAATGCAGCTTCATTTACAAGGTTAGCAATATCAGCTCCTGAAAATCCCGGTGTACCCTTGGCCAAAACATCTATCACCACATCTTTTGCAAGAGGAGTTTTTCTAGTGTGCACATTCAGAATACCCTCACGTCCTTTCACATCAGGTCTGTCAACGATTACCTGCCTGTCAAATCTTCCCGGTCTTAACAGCGCCGGATCCAAAATATCAGGCCGGTTTGTTGCAGCAATAATTATTACTCCATTGTTCTGCTCAAATCCGTCCATCTCAATCAAAAGCTGATTAAGTGTCTGCTCTCTTTCATCATGACCGCCGCCAAGTCCTGCTCCTCTGTGTCTCCCAACCGCATCTATCTCGTCTATAAAAATTATGCACGGGGCATTCTTTTTTCCCTGTTCAAATAGATCTCTTACTCTGGATGCACCAACACCGACGAACATTTCCACAAAATCAGCACCGCTGATGGAAAAAAAAGGAACACCTGCTTCCCCTGCAACCGCGCGTGCAAGTAAAGTTTTTCCTGTTCCGGGAGGTCCTAACAATAAAACTCCTCTTGGAATCTTTCCTCCGAGCCTCTGAAATTTTGTAGGTGTTTTTAAAAATTCAATTATTTCGGATAACTCTTCCTTAGCTTCATCCGCTCCTGCTACATCCTGAAATGTAACTTTTGTGGCAGACTCGCTTAATAATTTTGCCTTTGACTTCCCGAATGAAAAAATATTCTTTGATCCGCCCGCTCCTCCTGACTGCATTCTTCTCATTATGACAATCCAGAATACAATTATCAATATCCACGGCAGCGCTCCTATTAAAGGTGCCAGCCATCCGCCGTCATCTTTTTCGATGCTGAACTGTATTCCGCTTTCATTCCAGGTCTTTACAACGTTGTCATCAATATTAGTATATGGAAGCAATACTGTAAATCTGTCTATCGTAACAGTTCGGTTAGCAACGTTAATCGGTTCCGGAGACTTTAGCTTGCCAAGAAATTCATAATTATTATCAGATTTTTTTATTACGGCACTTTCAATTTTTTTTTCGCTTAGAAATTTAAGATACTGATCATATTTTAACTCGGAATATTTTCCATCAGCACCCTTTGTATAAATCATGATAAGAAAAAATCCAATTAATATAGCACTCCAGCCTAAAACAATTTTAAAAACTCTGTTCCAGTTAAAGTCATCATTATTCTTATTTGGATTCTTCTTGGGATTATTTGTATTCATTAATTTTTCGATTTAATTTTACTATGTAACACGTAGATCGCATTTAAATTCCTGTACTTCTGCGCAAAGTCGAGACCATATCCAACTACAAATTTATTCTTAATTTTAAAGCCGACATAATCTATTTTGAAATTAAGAGCTGAAGTATTCTTCTTAAAAAGTAAACTTACAAACCTTAACGAAGCAGGTTTATTTTCTTCAATGATTGCTTTTATGAAATTAGCTGAAAGTCCTGAATCAACAATGTCTTCAACAATAATTATATCACGGTTTTCTATTTCGCAGTTAAGCTCTTTTAATAACGTGACATTGCCTGAAGAAATTTTTTCATCACCGTAACTTGAAAGTTTAAGGAAATCAATTTCGCAGTCTATATTGATTTCTCTGATAAGATCAGATAAAAATATAAATGAACCGTTCAATATACCAATGAATATCGGATTTCGATCCCTATAATCATTACTTAATTTTTTTGCCAGTTTTATTATTCTCTTTGAAATTCTTTTCTTAGATATGTATTTTTCCAGATAAACTTTGGGCTTTTTTGACAAGAGAATTCCTAGTGTTTTAATTTAAATGCAGAAAATAAACCCGGTCCACTGACATCTGGATAATAAGTAAATTGCAAAATTAAACGTTTTCTTCTGCAAGGATTCTCTTATTCTTCCTTACCGCTCTTTCCTTATCCATCTTTTTCTCTACTGATGGCTTTGTATAAAACATTCTGCGCCTGAACTCTTTTAATAGCCCTGACTTTTCATATTTCTTTTTAAATCTTTTTAAAGCTTTGTCTATTGATTCACCGTCCTGTATAATTACTTTTAACAATTTTATATACCTCTTTCTTTTAATTTATTAAATATAAAGATTTTCAATTTTTATTACAATGGAGGATATTATGAAGTTAAAACCGGAAGTGCCCTTTAAGACGCTATCTTAAAAACTTGAAAAACAAAAGGTTGAAGTTATGTGATAGACCAATTTAAAATTTAAACTCTCCATTTTTAATTATAGCAATTTCTTTTCCATTGAAATCAACACCGGATACATTGATATCATCCGAACCGATCATAAAATCAGTGTGGACCAGAGAATAATTACATCCGTTCTTAATCATCTCATCCGGAGTATTGAGCTCCTCGCTATTGCTGAAGCACATCGATATTCCCTTTCCGAGAGCAATATGACAAGCAGCATTCTCATCATAAAGAATGCTGTTAAAGACCATACCGCTTTTATGAACTTCAGAACTCTTATCAACTAACGCAACTTCTCCCAGACATCTTGCTCCTTCATCTATGCTGAAATATTTTTCCAGTATTTCTTTCCCGGGATCTGCACCAAAGTTCATAACTTTGCCGTCTTTGAATTCAAACCATATTCCGTTGAGCTGGTTTTCCATGACCCTCACCGGTTTTGTTACCTTTACTTTACCATTTACTCTCCTGAAATCCGGTGTTGTGAAAACTTCTTCGGTCGGAATGTTTGGAAGGAACTCTCTTCCGTTCTGTGCTTTGGTAATTCCTGCTTTCCAGACTGCATTAGAATTCAGGCCTATCTCAAGATCGGTCCCTTCGCCTTTAAAAAAAAGTTTATCAAGATTCATCTTATCAAGCACGCGGCTTCTGCTGATCAGTTTTTTCCCGATCGACTTCCATTCAGCTGCAGGGTCTTGTTTGTCAAGCCGTACAACTTTGATCCACTTTTCCGTAAAATCCTGAAGAGCTTTTTCAGAAGCAGTTGTATTGAAAACTTTCGCCGCCCAGTTCGGACCCGGTACAGCTGCAATGCACCAGCATATCTTTGACGCGGTGACCGCCTCAGACATTGCTTTGTTTTTTTCGAATTCTTTTTTTGCGAAGATCCCATATTTGTCCGGATCAACCCCGCTTAATGCATCCATCTCTTCAAGATTGTCTAATTTAATTGTTGCCCAGTCATTTGCAATGAAATCATAATTTCTTCCTATCAGGTAGTTCGGGAAAAAATTCAGGTCAGCTTCATCAGATGTATTCTCAACTCTGATACGGTTAAGCTTATTGTTCAGAAAATTTATTTCAACATATTTAGCTCCAAACTGATATGCTGTTTCTGCAAGCCTCAAGGCAAACTCTGAATTCCCAATTCCGCAGTTTATCAGAAGACACTGTCCTTTGTAAAGATTAACCCCTACTTTTATTATGAGCTCGCAGTATTTTTTAATGTACTCTTCGTTCATTTCTAATTTAATTTTTATTTCGTGACCTGCTTTTTTAAGGTGTTATTTTAATTACAAATTTATTTGAATTATTAAAACTAATTATTAAATCAGATAAGTTTGTAAAATTATCACCCGTAATATCTGATCTTACATAGCCGCTAATAAAATTTACTCCATCATTATAAATATTTATAATATCATTTAAATCGATTGCCCCACTCTGATTTTCATCTCCGTTGTATATCGCATAAGTCAAAGGTGAATCTTTAACGCGTATCAGATTATTTCCAAAGGCCTGGGATGAATCTGAAGTAAAGTCAAAATTGAATAGAGTACCGCTAATAAAGGGTGTGCCGCCGGACTTGCTCCATGTTTCAATTGAGTTTCGGTGTTTAACGGAAATGTAATATGTCCCGGATGGAGTATTGGTGAAACTAAAATACCCTGTGAATGAAACTGAATCTATGAAGGCTTTTGAAGAATCCACAATGCTGTATGGCGGAAAATTATTTCTGAGATAAGCTCTTACAGTATCTTTCATATTCATTTTATTCAAATCATAATTGTAAAATCCCTGGATGACTAATTTAATTTGAAACTGAATTGACGTATTGAGAAACTGTGAGAGCAAACGTATATAAGATGCCTGTGTGTAGATACCCGGTTCAGTAATGGTCCATGAATTCTGTGGCCATCCTGTGTTCCAGTCCCGGTATGATTTTTGAATAGGCTGGCTAAGAGGCGGAGTGACAAGCGAAGGGCTACAGAGAGAATTGTTACCGGAGCATCCTGAAGGACAGCAACCGTCAAGGCTGTAAGAAGGATTCGGACCACCGGGCACAAAGCCCGGTGCCGGACCATATGTTGATGTTCCGGCTCTGTCCCATAAAGCACTGCCGTCTGTAAACCAGGAGTGGTAAATTTCATTGACTGAATTTTCCGCACCGTTGCTTCCCATGTTGCTTAAGTAACAGAATGCGGTTGGATTAACGCCATGAAAATAATTTAAATAACCCAATGCAGCTTCCCGGTAGTAAATATTATTAGGAGGGTCAAGATCATATACAAGCATGTTAGTGAACATAATCCCCTGTCTGCCTTTTGTTGTATTGCTTCCCCATGTGTAATTATTATTTGAGAGATAGGCGCGATAAGCATCGGTTTTGTCAAGGTAAGCTGGTAAATTATCCGGGTTATTTGTTTTTAATGAATTCTTATATGTGTTTTTAATTGAGTTAGCAACTAAGGCTGTTGCACCGGAAAGTGAAGCATAATACAATAATACATTCTGTGCACCGCTCTCGAAAGGATAAGCGAATCCCCATGCCATTAAATGAATTTGCGAATAATTATTTTCAAAAAAAGTTTTGTAAATATTGTTTCCCGTTAGAGAATATAAAAACGCAGAAGCAGCAATTTGTCTTATCAGTCTTTCATAGGTTCCGACTTCCTGTTCACCTGCGCCAATTACACCGGCATTATAAAATGTGATATCTGGATTTATTGCTGCCCAGTTCCATGCATTGACTGCGGCGGTCTGCAATAAACCGGCATAAGCTGTCTGTCCGATTCTGTTATATTGCAATGCTCCAAGTGCAAATAGTGAAGCTGCAGTAAATGTTGCCGATGTTGTTGCAGGGCCGTAATGACGAGTGTTGTGATCTGCAGACGGCGGACTTCCTGATCCGAAATTCTGCACACCTACAATGCTCAGCACCGAACCATTTGTATTCTGCATTCTTAAAAGCCAGTCTAATTCGTATTTGGCCTCGTCAAGTATATCCGGAATACCGTTTCCCGACTCAGGAATGTTATAATCATCATCCCAAACATTTGGATTTTCTTTGTATGCGAGAAAAATGTCGATCATTGTTTCAAAAGTAAAATTTACGTACTTGTTATAGTCACCTGCATCATGCCAACCCCCTGACAGATTTTTTGAAGTCGAAGGATCCGCGTTATTGTATAAGCGGCAGTCAAGATCCTGCAATGTCCCTGAATGGCAGGCTATATCAGTCCACCCTGGCTGGGCATAAGGTGCATTCTTACCTGTTCCGCACCGCTGATAATAAAACGTCCTCATTGCCTGCTTAAGTGTATTTAAATAAACACGATCATTAATTTCAAATTGATACGAACGAACATTGTTAGTCACATCAAACACATAATATGAACCATCATCAGTTAAACTTGAAAAATCAAACCACCAGATTTTGTCACCGCTTTGTGATTGCGTAGCTCCCCCGTTCCAGGATAATATTGTTCCTGAAAACACTACGGCATCATCAATCCATTTTCTTATTTGATAATTGCTTCCCGGTGTGAACGGGCTGGAGCTGTTATAACCTGTTATAGGATTACTTATCACTGCAATTTTTTTGTCAAAATTTCTGTAACCGAATTGATCAATTTTAATATGATTGTCAATCACGGGGGGAATGGCAAAAGAAATATTCACAAAAATAAATCCTGACATCAAAAGATAGAGATGAATGATTTTCATTTTCTTTTATTTATTTATTAACCTTATATAGATTAATTTTTAAAGCAGGTAAAGTTTGTATAGTTGTAAAGTTTGTGAAATAAATAAAGCCTCAGATTCTCCACCTCGAGGTGTGCTTTAAGTTTGCAATATTCATAAAGGTTATAAAGTCAATAAGGTTTGTAGCACAAACTTCGCTTTGGTTAGAGGTGGGGATGAGTTAGTTTAAAATCTTTGCATACTTTAAGCTGTTTTCTTATTTAAACCAATAATATAATTACACAAGAATCCTATCGCAAGTGCAGCTAATCCAAATAATGACATGGTAATAAAAACCAAGTCAGCTGTAGCTTTGTCAGAACTGATATTTTCATCAGCAAGTACAAAATATATAATAACCAAAACCAGGGCAGGAAACAAAATTTTAAAAACGTCCGGAGAATTTCTTGTGAGAAAAAAAATTAAATAAAAAGGAAACATAATCGAAAGTAAAAGTATCAGTGTAGGGCTTAATGTTAAACTGGAATTCGCGTAATCCGAAGACAGGATAAATATCAGGATCATTAATCCATCCAGCAAGGTTAGATACCAGAAAAATCTTATTATATAAGGTGTATTAACAAAAAAAAAATTAAGTTAATGAATAACTATTGTCAGATATTTAAGTTTTTCCAAGAGATGTATTTCTGGATTTTTTATATTTCATTGAGTATTTTTTTATAAATAACTTTTATGTCTTCCACAGCCTTGCGGATATCGCATATTCTTATAAACTCATGTTCGGTGTGTGCATCAAATATGCTTCCCGGACCATACAATATCTTATTTTTGATATTTGTAAAGGAAGGAGCATCTGTTCCAAAGGATACAATCCCGGTGTCAAAACCATCCACGACTTTAAAATTCATTGGCACGTGATCATACAACACTTTCATCTCAGTTTTATCATCCCCAAGTTTTTTTAACTGGTCAATTAGTTTTCCGTGAGAAACAAACGTTGTTCTTAAAAATAGCTTGAGAGTTACAAGATCTGATACGACATTATGCGCATTCCGAGATTCAAGCATTCCGATGTTATAGTCTGTACTTCCCAAAATATCATCTGCTCCGAAGTCCTCCGCCTCCAGCTTTCTGATGAAAGAAAACATTCTTATAATTGCACTGTCCCCTAAATGAGGATATCCTGAATGACAGCTCTGTCCTTTGAAAGATAAATTAATTGAAATGTTTCCTTTTGATGCCTTGATCAATTTATTTTCTGTAGGCTCGCCTATAAATATACATTCAACATCTTTAAAAATTGCATTAGCTGTCTTTGCGCCCTCCGAGCCATCTTCTTCTCCGCTTACCATCAGCATTCCGAAATTAGTAAATCCTTCTTTAGCCAATTGGATGCATGCTTCAAACAAATAAGCTAGCTGTCCTTTCGCATCGCATGAACCGCGGCCTATGATTATATCATTCTCTTTGGAGGGAGGCTTGTATGGAGGTACAGTATCGAGATGCGAACAAAAAACCACTTTCGGTTCTCCCCATTTAAAAAAAACATTCAATCTACCTGATTCTGTTTTTTGTATTTCAAGCCCGGCTTCCTCTGGTTTATAATTTTGTGCAATATATTCTGCCAGCTCCGCTTCTCTTCCGGATGTGGAATTAAATCTCATTATGTCCACCAGAAAGTCTATCAAGGAGAAATAATATTTATTAAAGTTTACAGGTTATGTAATTTCAAAAGATAAGTTTAAAACATTTAAAGCATCAATGTTTGTTGTCGATCGGACATTTACAGGCATCTACCCTTATAGAACTTTTTTGATTTGAGGTTTTAATTATTCTTATTCTTCTTCAAAAAATTCTTACCTTCATTATTATTAACAAAGTGCAAAACTATGATTGGAATATTGTTAATTATAACTCTTAAAATCCGGGGAAGATAAATAAATTTAATTTCTTCCCCAAAATATTTTATTTTACTTAAGATATTTTTTCAGCTCCGCTGCTGCCTGAATAAATAACGATTTTGTGGCGGGTAATTCTGCCAGGCTGTTGAGCAAACCGAAATCATGAATCATCCCATTGTAACGAACACTTGTAACCTTTACGCCTGCTTCATCCAGCTTTCTTCCGTATGCTTCGGCTTCGTCACGGAGAATATCATTTTCTATAAACTGAATCAATGCCGGTGGCAATCCCTTTAACTGCTCAACTGTGGCCAGGAGAGGTGAGGCATATATTTCTTTACGCTCTTTCGTATCAGTCGTATAATTATCATACATCCACATCATAAGTGACTTGGTCAAAAAACGTTGTTTACCAAATTCCTTATATGAACCGGTTTCAAAATCAGCATTAACAAGCGGCCACATTAATATCTGCAGTTTTATTTCCGGACCGCCCTTTTCCTTTGCCATTAATGAAATCACTGTTGACATGTTACCTCCGACACTATTGCCGCAGATAGCAAGGTTTTTCCCGTCAACATTAATTTCATCTCCGTTCTCTGCCACCCATTTGGTAGCTGCATATATCTCATTAATTGCCTGAGGATATTTGGCTTCCGGTGACGGAGTATAGTTAACAAATACTGAAGCACAGCCCGAAAGAACTACCAGGTCACGAACCATACGTTTGTGAGTAGGGAAATCTCCTAATACCCATCCGCCGCCGTGTATAAAAATAAATACCGGGAGTTTTTC
>JBDTWU010000084.1:0-6949 GCA_040006535.1 bacterium
TAAAATCTACACCAGTTTTGTATGAATTTTTTATTTGGTCAAATAATGCTTCAGTGAATTCTGTCTTGGTAAGCGAGTCTTCCAGCTCATTTATGAAATTATCAATATGCTCATCCAACAAAATATTTCCGGCGGGCTTTAAATATTTCTCAGACTGTTCTCCTTTTTCAAAGTATTTTATATTCTTTAAATCATTATCTTTGGTAATAATATTGATATTATTTATTTCAAGGAAGTCATGATCATCCGATTCAAGCCAGAACACCGGTACAAATTTATAACCTGTGTATTTTTTATTAAGCGTGGATGAAAGCTGAATAGTATTTATAGCCTTAAGAATTGTATAATACGGTCCTGTAAGCATACCAAGCTGCTGACCGGTTATTACCACAAATGTGTCATGTTCTCCAAGAAGCTTTATATTTTCAAAAGTTTTCCCTGATGAATTAAATTTTTCGTTTTGTATTCTCAATATTTCACAAATGTCATTCCTGAAAAAATTTTTACCTGACAGGTAATTCTGTTTTTTATGCTCTATACATTTCAAAAAATCTTCATCACTGCTGTAATTGTAATCATAAAATTTCTTAAGGCTTTCAAAACTTTCAATATATTTTATAAACAATTCATTGTAGGAAGGCAGAGAGTTATATGGAATAGTCATTTACAGAATAAGGTTTGCGATAAATTAATCATTAATATTCAAAGATTAAATTTATTAATTTGTAATATTAATTATGCTGAAGTGTCCCATTAAACCGGAAACCGGCATTAAACCCAAACTTTATTTCGTATGAAAAAATTGTTTTTACTATTCCTTCTATTTCTTTTTTCCAACTCTTATTCTAACTATTCCACACCCGGCGCTGGTGTGATCTGGAATCTTGACAGCCTTGTTTCAAATTCTGCCGGCAATGTTACATTTTCCTCCGGGGAATATTTTATTAATGATACAATCGTAATTTCATCAACTGATACAATAAAGATACTTGTTAACGCCACCATAAAATTCGCATCTTCAGCTTTTATTGATATCAACGGCGTGCTGATTGTGAATCCACCGGACTCTGCAAAGATAACGGCACAGGATACAGCGCTTAAGTTTCTGGGTCTGAAATTTGAAGATCTTAGTGACGGCTCTTTATTAAAAAGATTGATCTTTGAATACGGTAATGCGATCAGAATGCTCGACTGCAATATCCTCATCGACAGCTGCATCATAAGACACAACCGTTTTAATAGCTCCTTTTCAAGCAGTGCAATAAGTCTGTTCAGATCGAATTCGATCATTTCAAATAGTAAAATTTTCAGCAACAGAAGATCAGCAATAGGCTCGGGGGCGAATATTGCATCATCGCCTCAGATATTAAATAACCTGATCTTTGATAATAATACTGAAAATGCAAATGTCCCTCAGATAAACTTCGGAGCAACAGGTCCCAGTCCAATGATAATCAGAGGAAATACTATTACCGGAGGTCCATATGTGCAAACAGGTGGTATTTCATTTCTTCCAATCGGTTCAATTCCAAACGCAGTCATTGAAAATAATATTATAAAGCATAACAGATATGGAATAGCAATCGCGGGTGGCAGTTCAAATATTTATATCAATAACAATATAATTGACAGCAATAATATTCAGGGAAATCCAACACTTGGAGGAAGCGGAATAAATTTTAACGGGACTGTAACTCAAAAGTCTGTTGTTACGAGAAATATTATTCGGGGAAATTTATGGGGAATTACAATTCAGGGAACAGCCAAACCTGATATGGGTGATATAACCAGCTCCGATACAAGTGATGTTGGTTTGAATGAGATTTTCATGAACGGAAATTCGGGGAAAATTTTTGATCTGTATAATAATACCATCGATTCGATAAAGGCTGAAAATAATTTTTGGGGAACTGTTAATCTTGATTCTATCGAAGCACATATATTTCATAAGCCTGACAGTGCTGCCCTTGGATTTGTTGATTACCTTCCGATACGAAGTATGATATTGGATTTGAGTGTAGGAATGGAAGGATTAGTTCGGGCGTCCGGACGAATGGGAAGAAATGATACTGTAACAGTTTTGCTAAGAGAAATATTTGCCCCTTACGAAATTGTGGATTTAGCCCGTGGAGTAATTGACTCTTCAACTTTCACAGGAAGATTTACATTTTCCTATGCATCAGGTTCAAATTATTATATTGTAGTAAAACATTTTAATAGTATTGAAACGTGGAGTAAAGCCGGAGGCGAGTATCTCACCGCAGATGGCTCAGCCAACGCTTACAGTTTTACAACTGCTTCCTCGCAGGCATACGGGAACAATCAGGTATTTACGAGAACAAAATATTGCATGTATACGGGAGATGTAAATCAGGATGGTGCTGTAACGCTGGTTGACCTGTTGCTAGTGAATAACAGCCAGCTAAATTTTAGCACCGGAATAAGATTACCGGAAGATTTGACGGGAGACAGCATTGTAGATCTAAAGGATTTACTAAGATGTTCAAACAATGTTACACTTTTTGTAAGAGTTGTTTCACCTATAAATCCGTAATTAAATCAGTGAATGCCTTACAGATTAAACTGTGGGGCATTTTTTATATAATTATCAGTCTATAATATTAATTCGCGCGTCAAAGAAAACCCAGCTGCCTTCCATATTATTTGCTTCGATTGTAATTAATTCCATCCCCTGTGTTTCGATATCAGGAAAGAACAAATCTATTTTTGAGTTAACCTTAATAGGAAAATAACCATAGAGACCAGGTGACATCGAACTGCGTATTTCAAAAACCGAAGAGCTGCTTGCAGAATATCCGGTAGTCCGGATTTCTACTGTGAGATTCTGGCTGCTTTCAAGATCTGTCAGCCAGATCTCCAGTTTCCCTGCTGTAGGAAGACTTTGCTGCTGGGGAGTCCACCACGGAAAAGAAATATTCGGTTCATCCGGAAAACTTGCCTGGCAATTTATTGCGTTTATAAATCCTTTGCTTTCAATATACGGTGTCTTCGCCGACAAAGTAAGGTATGGTGAAACTTTCTTCGCAGTAAATTCACCTATGTTTTTCAATTTAGAAATGATGGCTTTGTCTGTATCAAAATTCGCTTTTGGCCTTCTTGCCGGCTGTGTCTTTTCATTTGTAATAGTAAAATCCTTATCCGGATGTAGAGCAATCATCTTCTGTGAATTTATACCTGTAATTCGGTTATTGACTTTTCTCATGATTTTTCTTTATTTTGAAAACATTTAAAAAAAATACCGCTTACACTGCAACCTGGGCGTTTATTTCACTTAATATATATTAAATTATTCTGTGCAGTTCTGAATTACTTCTCTTCAAAATATAATTAGTAGTTTTTTATTCACTAATTCTTCATCCCTTAAAATTTCGGTACCTTCATCTTGTTGTCAAAAGGTATTAATTACTTCATCAAGTATTTTGTATTCTAAGGCATCATCCGACTAATCTTCGCGTGGAAATAATTAGCGTTCTTTTTGGTATTTAAAATTACAAGGACCGAAGGCAAAGTTGAGTTCCGGCTGCTTCACAATATAGATATTTTTTGAAACGGCCATACGGTGTTATTTTTTTAAAATAATTGATTATGGAAGAAACACTACACATGATATTACTGTTGTCCATAATCCCCCATTATCTCCTTCCGCTGACTGAGTTACATTGAAGGTCTTGATAATCTTACCGCTCTGTTTATATAAATTCTCTCTTTCATTCCATGCTGTCTCCGGGTCGAATTCTACTCCAAGAGTGGTTGCAAGCATTGTAGCAGCAAGATCTTCTGCGTATTCGCCTGCTACTTTTTCATTCTCGCCAAAAGGATGATGCTCGGAAATATATCCGTAATGGCTGTCATCAGAGGGAAGTGCAATTCCGATTGAAGAAGCAATAAGTCTGTTTGGTTCATTTGTGAAGTTTCTTGCCATTACACAAAAAGTGATCTGACCCGGCTCAAGCATTGCAGTGCCTTGCTCTACGCTCAATCTTTTACAGCCACCCGGGAATATACTGGAAACGGTTACAATATTACATTTTTCAATTCCGGCCTGCCTTAATGCCAGCTCAAATGATTGTAGATAATCCTTATGCCTGCCTACACCCTTTGTTAAAAAAAGTTTTGTCGGTTTGAACAATTTATACTTCTCCTGTCTGTTATATATTTTTAAAAAACTTTTGCTAAATCTTATTAATACATAGAACGAATCATAAAGACTTTTTAAAAAATTGATAACTCATTAACCGGCTGTTTCATGATTGATCTTCAAAAATTTTCTCTTTCCGACTTTAAAAATCATTCCATGTTTTATATCGACACTATGATTTATATCGGTAACTTTCTTTCCATCAATATTTACCGCTCCCTGCTCGATCAGCTTTCTGGCATTAGTCTTTGATTCAGAAAGATTGGTGGAAGTAAGGAGATCCACAAGCTTCATTGAGAATTCATTAATTGTTACTTCCGGTACATCATCCGGAATTTCCTTTTTTATAAATACTTTGTCAAACTCTTCTATTGTCTTTAAAGCCGTATCTTCATCATAATAAATCCTGACCAGTTCGTAACCTAATTTTCTTTTTACATCTCTTGGATTCACCTCTTCATTTTCAAGATCTTTTTTGATTTTAGCCAGCTCTTCCGGAGGAGTTCTAGTAGTCAGCTGAAAATATTTATAAATTAAAGTATCAGGAATGCTCATTGTCTTACCAAAAATATTTTTCGGATCTTCAGTAATTCCTATCGCATTATCCAGCGACTTGCTCATCTTTTCATACCCGTCAGTGCCCTCGATCAAGGGCATTGTTATCACAACCTGCGGTTCTTTACCAAACCTTTTTTGAATATCCCGGCCTACAAGATTATTAAACTTCTGGTCTGTTCCTCCCAGCTCCACATCAGCTTCTATTGCATATGAATCATATCCCTGCATTATGGGATATAATATTTCATGTAATGATATTTCTGTCTGCTCTTTGATCCTGTTAGTAAAATCATCTCTTTCCAGAATTCGCTGAACTGTAAATTTGCTCATCAAATTGATTAGTTCCTTTAGATCTAATTTGCTGAGCCACTGGGAGTTATAAAATATTTTCGCTTTTTTAATATCCAGAATTTTTCCCGCCTGTTCGAAATATGATTCACCATTTTTTCTTGTCTCTTCAAAAGTAAGCTGTGGTCTTGTTTTTTTTTTCCCCGAAGGATCACCGATCATCCCTGTGTAATCACCGACTATAAGAATTGCATTGTGACCAAGATCCTGGAATTGTCTGAGCTTGTTTAATACAACCGAGTGTCCTATATGCAAATCAGGCCGGGAGGGATCACATCCCAGCTTAATATTTAACGGCTTTACCTCTTTAAGCGATTTTTCTATTTTTTTTACAAGCTCATCCTGCGGGATTATTTCAACTGTCCCTTCACTAATGATATCCATTTGTTCTTTTACCGGTGCAAACATTATATCCTGCTGAGTTTTCTTTCTACTTCTCTTTTTTTAATTGATTCTCTCTTATCGTACAATTTTTTCCCGCGGGCAATACCGATTTCCATTTTTACAAGTGACCCTTTGAAATACATTTTTAAAGGTACAAGTGTGAGGCCTTTTTCCTGAAGCTCCTGTTTTATTTTTCTTATTTCTTTTTTATTTAATAAGAGCTTTCTTGTTCTTAAAGGTTCGTGATTGTTTATATTTCCGAATTTATATTCATTAATGTGGGAGTTCAGTATCCAGACCTCATTATTAATAATTCTGCCATATGCCTCCTGCATATTAACCTTACCTTCCCTTAACGACTTTACTTCTGTACCTGTGATCACCATACCAGCTTCATACCTGCCTAAGATCTCGTATTCAAAATTAGCTTTCCGGTTGGTAGCAATTACCTTAATTTTGTCTGTATCACTCATTAATATTAAATCAGTCGCAAATTAGTTAAAATCAATTTATATAACAATGAAAGTAATTCAAATACCGGTTAATCCATTTAACATGAATTGTTATATATACTATGATGAAAAAACCGGTGAGGGTGTAATCATTGATCCTGCTGCTTTTACAGAAATTGAAAAGAACAATATTACTAAAATAATTGAGGAGAATAAAATAAATATAAAATATATTATTAATACGCACGGACATATTGACCATATCCTCGGAAATAAATTTGCCAAAGACTATTTCAAAGTTCCGATATGGATGAATGAATATGATCTCCCTCTGTTAGAAAAGGCAAATGACCAGGCAAGATTTTTTGGACTGGATTTCCCCTCTCCCCCACCTGTTGATGAATATATAACAGAAGATAATATACTAATGCTTGCGGATACGAAGTTAAAATTTATTCATACTCCCGGACATTCACCGGGAAGCGTTTGTGTTATTGATGACAATAATAAAAATATTTTCTGCGGTGATCTTATTTTTAAAAATTCTATCGGAAGAACTGATTTGCCGGGCGGCGATTTAAAAGTGCTTATTGATTCAATTAAAAATAAATTGTTTGTGAATAGTAAAGATGATTATAAACTTTATCCCGGACACATGGAAGTTACAAATATTAAAGATGAAAAAATTAACAATCCTTTTCTTGAGTAAAATCTGAAGTTACTTACGAATAATACAAATAATTTTTGTCCTGTTAAAAGTCCGGAGTAAAATTTCCTGCTACTTTTTTAATTTCATCTTCAAATTTCGGAGTAAAATTGCTTGCCGGCGTTATGAATCTCAACAGATAAGTGTAATTATCACCATCATTTATTTTGGTACGGTAATAATAAATGACCTCTGCAAACTCACTATCCCTATACTTCCCTACCTTACCGTCGTAATTACCTGAATCAAAGTCTGAATATTCACCTTCACGTTTCGGTATATTTAATGTAAGATCTTTTTCAAGTGTGTATATAAAATCAGAAAGATTTTTTACCTCGTTAA
>JBDTWU010000085.1:0-5674 GCA_040006535.1 bacterium
ACCTGGCGAGCAACTCGGCTCAATTAGGTTTTGGTGAACTGGCCCAATTTTCAGAGGCGCTGGCCGCATTATTGAAGGAACTCTTCGAAAAGGAGGGCGGAATCAATGTTTCCACCATCCGGACAGTTATTCAAGGAATCGATTTTTTTCAGATCCTGTTCAACACTTTTTGAATGAATTATAAAAAAGTCGCCAATCTTAAAGATAAGACGGATGAAAAAATTATCGCCGGGTCTCTTCTCATGAGGGATTACGTTATCACAAATAAAAAGAACTTTAGCATTAGTTTTTTTTTTTACATATCTGCAGATATAATAAAACACAGGTGCAAAAAAGGGCATCCAGAATCTCAGTATCAGAAGCTCAGGCTTGATTTCTGCAATCTCTCTGGCAGATGAATGCCAGTTTGAAGGGTTGATCGAATCTATGATCTGATGATTGGGGATCTTTTTATTTATAATATCTGCACCGCTGATGTCATTCTGTGTCTTGCCCGGAAAAAGAAGACCTGGGTATTGCCTTTTAAATGAAAAAATTTCCACATCATTTTCTACTGAAAGATAATTTGAAAGTATTCCGTTAAGCTGAGCCATAGCGCCTCTCATAGGATAAGCAGTTCCGATAATAGCTATTTTCATTTTAAGCAAAATATATTAATTAGATTTTAATATCTAAGCAAAACAAAAAACAGATTAACAAGTGTTATCAAATCCTGTAACGGATGGAGTGAGTCCTGAATTAAAATAAAAAGCCATCTGCTTCCTTTCTTTGAAGCAGCGAAAGTAGTAATAGAGGAAAAGCCTTAGCACTGAAGAAAATTTAAGAATGGTTTTATTGTTAAATTATCCGTGTTATAAAGTTTTGATTTTCGGTTTGCGTGGGGATCTGTGCATAATTAATTATTCCGGGAAATTTAAGCCCAAATTAATCAAGTCCATCTGTGTACATCAATCCACAGAAAGTTAACACAAAATTTATTTAATCCCGATCTTAAATTTGTAATTGCCAATGTAAGGTTCACTAAGCATATTACTTTCACCCACAACCAACTTCCAGTCCCCGCTCTGATTAAAGTCATATGTCATTTCCCTTGAAAACGGTCCGTCAGCTTTTCCTGAAGGATCAATGATCTGATTAAATCTTATGTTTCCCAATCCACCTAGTGTACTTAATGACGCAGTTAGCTTCTGACCTTTTCTTGCTTCTAAAACATAAGTGATATTATCGTTTAAGCCGTTAATATTATTCATTAATATCATCTGAGTTGCGCCATCCGGAAAGTTTATCCTGATTGTACCGGCGGTTTTGACGGTCTGATTTTGTTCATCACGGTTTTTATTGACTGTGGTATTGCTTTTCACTGTATCTTTCGGAGTATTAGTATTCGGGGACTGAACTGAATCTTTGGCTGTTGAAATTTTATTTTTGTTATTATCCCCGCAGCTACTAAAAATTGCAATGATGATACAAATAAAAACAGGCATTATTAATTTTTTGATCATAAAAATTTTTTGTTTTAAAATTAATGGATAACTAATTACTAATCAGTAATATATTGTAAATTAAAAAAAAATAAATATAAATATGCGGTTAAAAAATTTTAATCAGGTTACAGCAGGTTGCTTATTAATCTTTTTTGAAATTCAATTGTCAAAGTAAATAAAAAACTTTAAGGTTTACAAACGAATAAGGAATTATTAAGCATTTTTCCAATTTGACATAAACTGTATATTCTTCTAAACAACCATCAAGAGTAATTTGAACAAGCCTGTAAGGAATATCTCAGTGTTATTAATAGTAGTAGTTTTAGCTGCTCTTCTGATTGTTCCAAAATTATTATCCGAAAAAAATAAAGATCAGAATACTCCCCGGCAAAATTCTGATCAGGTAATTCCTGTAGATGCTTATATAATTAAGGCCATCGATCTGGAAAATGAAGTAGCAACAGTAGGAACTATCTTAGCTAATGAGGAAGTAGAAGTTAAAAGTGAGCTAACGCGTAAGATAACCGGAATATATTTTAAAGAGGGATCTTACGTTCCGAATGGAAAAGTTTTATTCAAGCTTGATGATGCGGATCTACTGGCAGGTCTTAATAAACTTTCACTTGATGAAGAGCTTTATCTGAAGCAGCAGGACAGAAATAAGCAGCTTCTTGATAAAGGGCTTCTGACACCGGAAGAATTTGAAACCCGTGAGACCACACTGGAAAAGATCAGAGCAGATATGGAGATCATTGAAATTACTCTGGATAAGACCAGTATACGTGCACCATTTTCAGGTATAGCCGGATTCAGAAATGTCAGTAAAGGCAGCCTGGTAACAAATGCAGTGGTACTCACAACAATTCAGGATATCGGCAGAGTGAAAGTCGATTTTTCTATTCCGGAAAAATATATCAGTTTATTCAAACAGGGACAGGAAGTTTCTTTTAATGTGGATGGATACGATGAAGATTTTACGGGTAATGTTATTTCATTTGATCCGAAAATAAATGAAAGCACTCGCAGCATAATATTAAGAGCTTCGGCAAATAATAAAGGCAGCAGATTACTGCCGGGCTCGTTTGTAAAAGTAAAACTGAAGCTTGATAATATCAGCAATGCTATGATGCTTCCATCCGAAAGTATAATTCCAAAGCTTAAAGGACAAAGTGTTTTCTTATATCAGAACGGGCTTGCAAAAGTAAGGGATGTTGAAATGGGAATCCGTACTGAAAAGGAAGTTCAGATTACTTCAAATTTAAACATCGGTGATACGGTGATTACCACTAACGTATTAAGATTAAAACCAGAATCAAAAATTAAAATAGTAAATATCAATTAGTATTCATGAGCTTATCCTCGGTCTGCATCAAAAGACCTGTCTTATCTATAGTACTCTCAATCATTTTAGTGCTTTTCGGAATTGTCGGATTTTTAAATCTTGAAGTAAGGGAATATCCGAATATCGATCCGCCGGTCATTACAGTATCCACAACATATCCCGGCGCTAATTCAGATGTAATAGAAGCGCAGATCACTGAGCCACTCGAGCAGTCAATAAACGGCATCGATGGTATAAGCATTATGACCAGCACAAGCCGCGAGCAGCAAAGTCAGATAACTGTGGAGTTTGATCTGGGAAAAGATATTGATGCAGCCGCAAATGATGTAAGGGACAGAGTATCAAGAGTTTTAAGGCAGCTTCCTCCCGACATTAATAATCCTGTCGTTGAAAAAGCTGATGCAGATGCTGTTCCCATCATTATGATATTCGTCACGAGTGACAATAAAAGCATTCTTGATGTCAATTCATTTGCAGCTAATGTGATAGCTGAAAAAGTTCAGACAATCCCGGGAGTAAGCGCAACCAGATTATTCGGAGAAAGAAAGTATGCAATGAGATTAAGATTTGATCCGGACAAATTGAATTCATATAAACTGACCCCCCTTGATATTCAAAGAGTTTTGGAAAGAGAAAATCTGGAATTACCATCGGGAAGAATTGAAGGAGACAATACAGAATTAACAATCAAGACATTCGGCAGATTATCCAATCCTCAAGACTTTAATAATATAATTGTCAAGCAGGCAGATGGCAGCATAGTCAGATTAAGTGATGTTGGCTATGCAGAATACGGTCCGGAAAATGAAAGAAATGAAGTGAAAGGAAAAGGAATTCTGGGAGTTATTGTTGCAATATTGCCTCAGCCCGGAGCAAATGTTTTGCAGATTTCAAATGAATTCAAAAAGAGATTTGAAGAAGTTAAAAAAGATCTTCCGGCCGGAATGAATGCCGAGGTTGTATTTGATTTCTCGACGTTTGTGAAGACAACTGTAAAAGAAGTTGAAGAGACCATTTTCATAGCATTCGGACTGGTGGTACTTATTATATATTTATTTTTAAGGGACTGGCGCTCAACCTTTATTCCTGTAATAGCAATTCCTGTTTCCATTATTGCTACTTTTTTCTTAATGAGCCTGATCGGATTCTCTATCAATGTACTTACGCTGTTCGGTATCATTTTAGCGATAGGACTTGTATGCGATGATGCGATTGTTGTATTGGAAAATATTTATTCAAAGATAGAGCAGGGGATGTCACCGATCCAGGCAGCTTATAAAGGTTCAAGGGAAATCTTTTTTGCTGTTGTATCTACAACTATCGCACTTGCCGCAGTTTTTTTACCGATAATGTTTTTGCAGGGGCTGACGGGAAGACTGTTCAGAGAGTTTGCAGTTGTTATTGCAGGCTCTGTCCTGATCTCTGCTTTTGTTGCTTTGACCTTAAGTCCGATGTTAAGCTCCAGGCTGTTGAAAAAGCATGAGCCAAGCTGGTTTTATAAGATTACCGAGCCATTTTTTGTAGGTCTTATCAATATCTATAAAAGAGCACTTAATTTTTTTTTGGAAGTAAGGTGGATAAGTTTTGTAATAATAATTATAATTTTCGGCATAATTTATTTTTTAGGCGCAATTTTGAAATCAGAACTTGCCCCTCTCGAAGACAGATCTAACTTAAGAATTTCTGTCACGGCACCCGAAGGAACATCTTTTGAATTCACTAAAAAATACATACGCGACATTGGGCAGTATGTAATTGATTCGATACCTCAGGCAAGTTTTCCCCTGGAAATTGTTGCGGGCGGAGGCGGAGGTGGCGCTGTAAACAGCGGAACTGTAAATATTTATCTGAGCGATCCGCAGGGAAGGAATAAATCACAGGAAGAAATTTACCGAAAAATATCACGTGATTTAAATCAGTTCAGCGGTGTAAGAACAACTGTTTCACAGCCGCCAACTATAGGCGGGCGGTTTGGCGGTCAGCCGGTTCAGCTGGCAATACTTGCTCAGAATTATGAAAAGCTTGTGGAGGTTTTACCAATATTTCTGGATGAAGCAAACAAGGATAGCAGGCTTCAGTTTGTTGACGTGAATTTGAAAATTAATAAGCCGGAAATTTCCTTAACTATCGACAGGGAAAAGGCTGCTGAATTAAAAGTTTCTGTTGAAGATATCGGAAGAACATTACAATCTGCTTTTGGCGGTCAGCGAATGGGTTACTTTTTAAGAGACGGAAAGCAATACCAGGTGATTGGTCAGCTAAGCCGTGAGAACCGTGATAAGCCTTCAGATCTGAGATCTCTTTTTGTAAAAAATGCGGAAGGTGAAATGATTCAGCTTGAAAATCTTGTAAAGCTTGATGAAGGTGCTGTACCGACATCAAGGTTCAGATTTAATAGAAATGTCTCAGCGACTGTTTCCGCAGGATTAAAACCCGGATATACTTTGGGTGATGGAAATGCAGCAATGAAAGAGATAGCAGACAAAGTTTTAGACGAAACTTTTACAACATCTTTTACCGGACAGTCCAGGGATTTTGAAGAAAGTTCATCCAGCTTATTATTTGTTTTTGTATTTGCGATACTTATAATTTATTTGGTTTTAGCTGCCCAGTTTGAAAGTTTTGTAGATCCTTTTATAATAATTTTAACTGTGCCTCTTGCATTAGCAGGTGCTTTGTTATCTCTTTGGTATTTTGATATGACCATAAATATATTCAGTCAGATCGGAATAATTATGCTTGTAGGCTTAGTAACAAAAAATGCTATACTTATAGTAGAGTTTGCAAATCAGAAAAAGGAAGAAGGGTTGGATCGTCTTGAAGCAGTGAAGGAGTCAGCGGTTCAGAG
>JBDTWU010000086.1:0-7718 GCA_040006535.1 bacterium
AATTTTTTGAGTTAATAAATATTAGTTAATTGAAAAACTTCCATCCTGACCTGTAGAAATTTTTTCCTGTAGTCTCATTAAAGCTTTTAAAAGATTGTCCGGTCTGGGGGGACAACCCGCAACATAAATATCTACCGGCAAAAACTGATCTATACCCTGAACTACTGAATAAGTCCGGTACATTCCGCCGCTGGAAGTACAGGCACCCATAGCAATAACCCATTTCGGATCAGGCATCTGGTCGTAGATCTTTCTTACTACCTGAGCCATTTTGTAAGTTGTGGTTCCGGCAACTATCATTACATCCGATTGCCTCGGTGAAAATCTGAAAACTTCACTGCCAAATCTGGAAATGTCAAACCGCGGTCCGGCAGCTGCCATCATTTCAATTGCACAGCATGAAATGCCCATCGGCATAGGCCATAATGCATTCTTCCTTGACCACTTGATAAGATCATCGATCTTTGAAGTTACAAATCCATCTTTAGATAATTTTTCTTCTAATCCCATTTTAATGCTCCTTTTTTTAAAATATAAATGTAACCTACCAGTATGATTAATATGAATACCATTGCACTATAAAACGAATACATCATTTTTATTTTATCCAGAGACATAAAGGAAACTGCCCATGGATATAAAAAAACAACTTCAATATCAAATAATATAAACAAAACCGCAACCATGTAAAATTTTATCGAGAACCTGTCATGAGCTGTTCCAACGGGTTCGACTCCGCTTTCATAAGTTGAAAGCTTTTCTTTATTGGGTCTCGAAGGACCGAGTAAAGTGGAAAACTTTACATTTACAACGGCAAATAAAACGGAAATTGCCAGGATTATAAATATTGGAATATATGAATCAAGCATGAATCAATATAAATTTTTTTTCGGTTAAATTTAATGAAAAATTTATCACTAAATTTTCAAATACATATTTTCAACCTCATTATTATATTTCTCCTCGACAAACTTTCTTTTAATTTTCATTGTCGGAGTAAGCTCTCCGGTTTCAATGCTCATAGGATTTTCAAGCAGGGTAAATCTTCTTACACGCTCATAACCGGAAAGATCGTTTTGCAATTTATCTATATCCTTTTGAATCAGTTTTAGTAAAAATTTGTTTTTAAGGAGTTCATCATAAGAGGCATGTGATATTTTATTTTTATCAGCGTATGACTGCAGCTCTCTCTTATCGGGAACAATCAGCGCGGTGATATACATTCTTTCATTACCGATCACCATAACGTTTTCAATATATCTTAAGTTCATTAAAATTTCTTCAATATGAACAGGAGAAACATATTTCCCTCCGGAAGTTTTCATTAAGGATTTTTTCCTGTCCGTAATTTTCAAATACCCTTCCGGATCAATCTCACCGATATCACCTGTGTGAAGCCACCCGTCAATTATAGTTTCTCTGGTAGCTTCATCATCCTTATAATATCCGGTCATTATCAGCTTGCCACTTATAAGTATTTCGTTTTCTCCGGATAGCTTTATGTTTACTCCATTTAAAGGCTTCCCGACTGTTCCGTATTTATTTTTAACAGGATCGTTTACGGATATTACCGGTGATGTTTCAGTCATACCATAACCTTCAAGAATCATTATGCCGATCTTATCAAAAAATTCTCCTGTAGATTTGTTAAGGGAGCCTCCGCCGGACACAAAAAATCTGATCTTGTTACCTGTTTTCTGACGGATCTTTTTATAAACAAGCCTGTCCGCAATTTTCCATTTCATGCTGTTTATTTTAACGTTCTTGTCCCTGGCAGCTTCCATCGCCCACAAATATATTTTTTTTTGTAAACCGTCCTTCATATCTTCACCGCTCTTTAAAAGCTTGTTATAAATTTTATCCAGCAATCTTGGGACAGTAATTACGATTGTCGGTGATATTTCTGTTAATTGTTTTGCAATGGTATCGATGCTTTGAGCGTAATAGATCCTTGCACCGCTGAATAAAGCGAGATAGTATCCCGCAGTTCTTTCATAAGCATGAGAATATGGAAGATAAGACAGGAAAGTATCGTTTTCATTTATCGTCAGCACCTTTTGGCATGCAATTACATTTGAGTAAATATTTGCATGAGTGAGTACAACTCCTTTGGGGACACCCATAGTGCCTGATGTGTAAATGATTGTAAGTATATCATCGCCCGAAATAACTGATGATAAGTTTTTAAGATACGCCATTGCTTCTTCTTTATTAACACCGCTATATTTATTTATAATATCTGAATAGAATTTTACATACCCGCTTTCATATTTTTCTTTAGCACTATTTCCAAAGACGATCACTTTATCTAAAAAAGTTAATTCATCTTTTATATCTAATACTTTGGAAAGCAACGAAGAATTTGAAACGAAGCAGACTCCTGCACCGGAATTTTCCAGAATATATTTTATCTGTGAATTTGAAAGAGAAGTGTATACGGGTATAGAAATCAGCTTCAAAAACATGCATGCAAAATCTGCGACAGCCCATTCGACTCTGTTTTCGGAAATGATTGCAACTCTATCCCCTTCTTTTAAACAAAGTTCCTTAAGAAACTTAATTGTACTTACAATCTGTCCTGTCAGCTGTGAGCTGTTGACTGGAATATATTCGTCATCTTCCTTTGTAAAAAAAATATTCTTTGACCATTCATAATCTTCAAGGTGTTTGATAAATAATTCAGTCAGAGTATTTTTCATTATCACATTTTCAATTAATTATAAGGATGAATTAATATTATAAGGAGGAATTAATTTTGAAAAACAGATTTATGGGAAAATATACTTGATTGTTTTACATCAAAATACTAATTTGATTTTACAATTAATCTGAATTTTACTTTCCAAAATAGTCTTTTTGAAAAGCAAAGCTCTTGTTCGTCCGGTATTGGATCTGAATATTTTAATTAATCAAAAAATAACAACAAAATAACTCATCAATAATACCACTAATAAAAATCTATCGAAAAATCTTCACCTAATTTTAATTAAAAGTCACCACAATTAATACTTTCCGGAAATTACGTTTTTTATTCGCGGTTATATTTTTTTTATCTGCGGTTATTTTTTATTCTTGTGAAAAGAAAGATAATTCTATAATTGATCCTGTTTTTTCTTCACCTTTAATTTCGAATCCTCATCAGTCAAAGGACACTGTATTTACAACCTCTTCAAGTCCCATAATTAATTTTAATGCTTCTGTCTCCACTAATACAAATGAAGGTTCTATGATCAAAAATGTTGTCTGCACTCTTTCCGATCCAAATGGAAACGTTTTAATACGACTTAATATGATTGATAACGGAATTTCCCCTGATACAACATCCGGGGACGGAAGATATTCAGCTGTAATAAACATCACTAACATTTCATGTTTACTTGTGGGAAATTATGTGCTTCAATATATTGCTGAAAATAATTCCGGGCTTTTCAGCAACCTGATTTCAGCGAACATTCCTGTTGTTAATTCAAATAATTTACCTCCGGTCATATCAGCGCTGCATGCTCCTGGTACAATACTTGTTCCTGCTACAGGTTCGAATACAGGTGTTCTGTCTGTCTTTACAAATGATCCTGACGGAAGATGCGATATTAATAGTGTGTTTTTTAATTCATTCAGGCCGGATGGTACAATAACAAATGGAAGCCCTTTTACAATGTTCGATGACGGAAATATATCCGTTCACGGTGATACGACTGCCGGTGACGGGAGATTTTCCTTAAAGATAGAAATTTCTTCGGCGCAGACAACCTTGGGATATTTTAAATTCAATTATCAGGCACAGGATAATTCAAATCTTCTGAGTAATATCATCAGAGACAGTATAAATGTAATACATTAATTAAAAAACATTTCAAAAATGACCATTCGGGTTTTAATAATTTTATTTCTTGGATTGAATTCTTTTGTGCATTCACAAACAATTCATTCCCCGGAAAATTATAAGATCGCAGACCTGAATTATGTGAATGATGATTTTAAGACTGATAATTTTTTATCAAACTCAGTGATCGTAATTCCAAATAAATCCGCTACACCAATTAGTAATTTTATTACAGATATTTTGCTCAACGGTGATACAGTCTGGTTTGCAACCGGAAGAGGACTCATGAGAACGATTGATAACTTCCACAGCTTTGAATATTACACCGGTCTTGAACCCTTTGGTGATGATGACATTGCAGGCTTTACCCTGAATAAAAGATTTCTTGTAGCCACTACAGCCATCAGTGAGGAAATTAATAATGAATCAGTTGCTACAGGAACCGGTGTGAAGATCTCAACGGATTACGGATTGAACTGGTCCTCCGTACCTCAGCCCATTGACGGACGTGGTGATTCTCTGATTGTCTATGGTTCAAATAATTTATACGCCCTGCCTGTAGTTGTGAGACAGCAAAATTTAGCCTACGATGTTGCAATTACTAAAACACAAAATGATACTGCTAATGCGACCATCTGGATTTGCTCTTTTGCCGGAGGTTTAAGAAAGTCAACTGATTATGGTATTACATGGATAAGAGTGGTACTGCCTCCCGATAATCTTGACAGTATAAATATTAATACAACCGGTTATACATTTGTCGTAAATCCGCTTACAAATTTAAATCAGCGTGTATTCAGTATAGCAACACCCAATGATTCCACATTATATGTTGGTTCAGCGGGCGGTATCAACATGTCAAGTAACTATGGAGTGAACTGGAGAAAATATAATTATAACAATACCGGCAGAGGCAGCGGTATTTCAGGTAATTTTGTCGTAAGTCTGGATATCCAGAGATTCAATGGAAAAGAAATTATCTGGGGTGCGACTAATAATACCGGTGAAGCCGGCGACTTTGATGCATTCAGTTACTCATCTAACGGAGGAGCTAACTGGTCTAATACATTAGAAAGAACAAAGACCAATGGTATGTCATTTAAAGATTCTATTGTTTATGGGTTTACTAATAACGGTTTATGGAGAGCCATATACGGTACATTCAACTGGTCAAAGGCTCCGTTAATTTTTGATGACAGTACAAAGGACAGGCTTAAAACACAATCGTTTTATTGCGGAAATAATATCGGAGATACAATTTATTTTGGCAGTGCTGACGGATTGATCAGAACTATTGAGTATGGACAGCCGTGGATAGGTAAATGGAAAATTTACAGAGCCGTCACCCCGATTGATCTTTCTTCCGGTCTTAAAACCTATGCAGCACCAAATCCATTTTCTCCGGATGATGAGTTCACCAGATTTTATTATAAAAGCACTAAGCAAACATCAAGAGTAACTATTAAGATTTTTGACTTTGGAATGAATCCCGTCCGAACTCTTATTCAAAATGCGACCCGAACAGGAACAGATGTTTTATATACGGTGTGGGACGGTTCAAATGACCAGGGCTCTCAGGTTGCAAACGGAGTTTATTTTTACCGTGTTGAACTGGACGATGATGATGCAGTCTGGGGAAAAATTATTTTATTACAATAAAATTCTGATTTCATTTGAAAAAATTATTTTTAATAATACTATTATTTGTTTCGGGAATAAATGCTTCAAATGCTCAGCTCGGCAGCTATGCAGGTACATTTTCCAGGATGGGTTTCGGTGCCAGGGGTCTTGCTATGGGAAATGCAATGGTATCAAACATTTATGGTGATGTTACGGGGATTTATAATCCGGCGCTTGCTACTTTTCAGGAAGAAGGACTTGTGAATCTCGGATACACTTTTCTCAGCCTCGACAGAAAAATGAACTTTGTCGGCTTTACCAAAAAATTTAAACTGCCCAAACAGGATAAAGGCGGTGCGGGCATTACTATTGCATGGATTAACGCGGGAGTTTCCGATATTGACGGAAGGGATAATGACACGAAACAAATAGGAAAGTTCTCGACATTTGAAAATGAGTTTTATCTTGGGACAGGTTTTATTATAAGTGATCAGGTTTCTCTTGGGGTTGGCTTTAAATTATATTATTCAAAGTTGTTTGATAAGGTCACTGCATCTTCCTTTGCATTAGACATAGGCGCTGTGTATAAAGCAAGCAGCAGACTTGCTTTCGGCTTATCGGTAAAGGATATCGGTGCAAAATATGAATGGCAGACAACTGCCTTGTATGGAAGCAATGGCAATACAACTACAGATAAATTTCCTAAGGTTGTTGATCTTGGTGCAACTTACCTGCTTCCAAAAAGCTTTGGCATGGTTTCGCTTGGAATCCAGCATTATTTTAATCCGGAATTAATTAATATTGCAGCTTCATCCACATTAAAAAAGACGAATAACACAGTATTAAAAATCGGATTTGAAGTTAAAGTAATTGACCGGATAAAATTCAGAGCCGGGCTTGACAGAATGGATTTTTCTACTGATAATTTTTCCGGAAATCTGAAACCGTCTTTTGGTGTTGGGCTGAATAAGAATTTTTCTCCGGGAACAAGTCTTGGAGTTGATTATTCATTTCAGCTTGAGCCTTACACTCACAACCCGATACAAAATATCGGATTAGTATTTAAATTTAAATGAACATGAACATTAAAAATAAATTGTTTATAATAGCTTTTCTTTCCACAATCATATGTTCGAATGTCTTTGCTCAGAATGACGGTGCCGGAAATACCGGACTGGCATTTTTGAAATTCGGAGTTGGCGCAAGAGCCATTGCAATGGGGGATGCATACTCATCTGTTTCGGAAGATGCTACAGCTTTTATTTACAACCCCGCCCGGCTTAACTTCGGTGTTAAAAGCAATTTGTCACTGATGCATAATCAATCGGTTCAGGATATGAAGACTGATTTTATTGCGTTGAAATTTCCGTTAGGTACAAAACTTGCCATAGGAATCGGACTTTTCTCGACAAGCATTAATGGAATTGAAATAAGAAATACTCCGGGTGCATCTGTAGATAAATTTGATGCAAAAAATCTGGAAACAGGTATTTCTTTAGGATATATGATCAATAAGAATTTCTCCATAGGTGTCACTGGAAAGTTTCTTTTTGAAAAAATTTATATTGATGAGGCATCTGGATTAGGATTTGATATTGGGACAAATTATACAAAAGATAATTACAGTCTATCACTCGTAGTTTCAAACCTTGGCTCTGTAAATAAGCTTAAGAACGAAAATACAAAGCTTCCGTCTTTAGTCAGAATCGGAGGAAGCTATAAATTCGGGAAAGATAAATTTGGGTTTACTCTGGGAATTGAAGGATTAAAAGTACTTGACGGGGGAAAGCTTCATCTCAATGCCGGCGGCGAAGCCGGTTATAAAAATTTCGTATTCTTAAGAGTGGGATATCAGACGGGCTATGATAATAAAGGGCTGACAACCGGAATTGGATTTAAATACAAATCTGTGAATGTAGACTATGCGTTTGTTCCTTATAAAAGTGAATTCGGCTCCAGCAATTCTTTTTCTCTCGGAATAAACTTCTGACATTATCTTAACCGGTAATATGTCTTCACTTTTCATAAAGCTCGAAGATTTTTTAAACAACGGGAAAAATTTTTACAAATTATTTTTTTTTCTCGTTGTTTTTTTATGTGCTGTCAAACTTCCCTCACTTCTTACATCTGACATTCAGCCCTGGGACGAAGGAATGTATGCAACACGGGTATTGTCCATTCATACTTACGGCGATTTCATTGACCAAAGTTCCCATTCTACAGGCGGATTCTATTCTGCATCTCATCCGCCGCTACTTATATGGATAGGATATTT
>JBDTWU010000087.1:0-10243 GCA_040006535.1 bacterium
TTTTTATGATTGTTCAGCGGAAAGTCCTAAAGGCCGCAGAAGTGTTTGTTACGACGGCGAAGCGCTGGAGTCAAGGAAAGAACATAAACCGAAAAATAATGCTATTGATATGGCTGCTGACATGGGGATTGAACTATTAAGTGAAGAACAATATCGGGAGCTGCAGAAACTCGGGAATTTTGATACCAAAACATCGAGCTGGATAATGACGCCTTCTGACATCAGAGAACTTGGCGGTGCGCTCTTTTGTGATAGACGCTACGGCACTATCTTCGTGTATCACAACGGTGCTGAATCTTACTATGCTGCAAGGGCATTCCGTGGTTCAATAAGGATCTGAATTTTCCGCCTTTGCTGGTGTTCGTTCAACCAAAAAAATTCAAAAGCGGTTCAGTTTTAGTACTTGAGATTGCGTAAGATCAGCGTAAAATTTTAAACCAATATTAAAAAAAATAATATTTTCAATGGCTGAAAAAAAAACAAAACCGGCTCAGGTAAAAACAAAGCCAACTGCTGCAAGTGTGGAGGATTTTATCAATTCTAATACGGGTGAACAAAAGCGTAAAGACAGTTTTGTGCTTTTGGAAATGATGAAAAAAGCAACCGGTCAAGAACCAACAATGTGGGGCGGTTCAATCATAGGTTTTGGTAATAAAAGATACAAAAGTCCCACAAGCGGCAGGGAAGTTGATTGGTTTCTGATAGGATTCTCACCCCGTAAAGCGAATCTGACGGTGTATCTTATAAATATTAAGGAACATACTGAAGCTCTTAAAAAGCTTGGTAAGCATAAGACCGGTGGTGGCTGCCTTTACATAAATAAGCTGGAAGATATTCAAATGAATGTTTTGAAGGGAATGATAAAAGAAACATTAAATCGAAAATAAAATATTTTGTCAGAGGTAATTTCTATTTTCCCGCCGATGTTTCCAAAGTTCAACCTTTAAACATTCGACTATAAATCTATCTGAATCCAAATACTAACGGAAATATAAACGTGACTATCACTGTCCACAAAGTATATATGGGTAAGAATGCAGAAATTGTTTTTCCAATTTCTTCAGGATCACTTTTATTAAGCAATGTCCGGTAAAGTTTGTACGTTACAAGTAATAGGTTTGTAAGTATTAGAATATTACCGCCAAGGACAGCAAGCCTGTTTGGTGTAATTCCCCATTCAGAAATTCTGTATAATATTGCTGACAGAGCGATGCCATTGACTATTATTGTCAATGCCGATAATAAAAATAATATTAAAATTTCTATACGGTTTTTATCTGTCTTGGAAGTTTCAGCTATTGAAAAGACAATTATTGCCATTACTATTATTAAAAGCCCGTTGAATGCAATTAGAAACTCTCTGTCATTGTATGGATCTTTTCCTGAAATAATTATTGCAATAAGATATACTATCAATGTAACTAATACAACCGGACAAAATATTTTTGCAATCACAGGAGAAACTTTGTTTACTAACTGAGGATTTTTCTCAATTACAAATGTGCCGATAATCGGTGCAGCAGCAACACCTGGCATGACAATATACCGCAGGTAGAATTCAAAAATATTGTATTCAATCAATGCAAAAAGTCCCTGAGTCAGAGCGGTCAGGATTCCGCCTGCGATAAGAATTATTGCTGTAATAACAATAAGGTCTCCATTGTATCTAATATAGCCGAGCCTCGCGGAGTAATTTCTTAATCTGTTACCCGTAATAGTAAATCCCAAAACAGACCATAGTAATAGTGGCAGGTGTATACAGGACAATTTCAAAGTATCGCTGTTATTATTATTACCCGGAAGCAGGTTAATAAATACCAGTGAAAATAAAACAGCAGCTGCTGCAATCACATACTTCTTAATAGGAAGTTTGTTCTTCCAGGAAAAGTACAATATCAGAATAGGAAAAAATACAAACCCAATATTTCTTGTATAAAAAAATGTTTCATCTACTGGCAGATATGCTGGTATCTTTACGATTGCCGCTGCAAGCAGGGAAGCAATTATCAAATAGGTTAGTTCACGTTTTGTTCCAAGTGAAATATCTGTACTTTCAAAGTTCAGTCTTTCATTCCAGAAGTCAGCTAATTTGTTATTCTTAAGTTCAGGGTAAGCTGAATTAAATTCAGTTTTAAAATCGGACTGGCGGAGTCTGTATAATTTTTCCAGCTCTTTTGGATTGTCAATGTTTGCAATTATATTTTCTTTAAAGGACATAATGTTTGGATAATCAATTTTCTTTATAAATTAAAAAGTACTTTGTGATACAAAGTTAAATACTATTTACCGAAATGTCAAGATTATTCCTTGAATGGAACGGGTCTTATGTTAGACACCGGAGTAGCTTATGAGATCAGTATAGGATCGATAATAGAATTTTTTAAGATTTTGTGAAAGAATATTTTCAATATCGGGAAAACGCCGATTTCCTTTCAAATGCAATTACCTAAATAATAAATAAATTTTAAATTGGATTTAACAATGAAGCATGAAATAGGACGGATCAAAGCGATCTTCCGTTATCCGGTAAAATCAATGGCGGGCATGGAATTGACAGCGGCTAAATTGGGATTTCATGGAATCGAAGGCGACAGGCGCTTTGCATTCCGTCGTATGACAGAACAAGGAGGTATGCCCTGGCTAACTGCAAGCAGACTGCCTGAGATGATTTTGTTCAAGCCTTTTCATCAACAGAATATTGATGATCCGGTGCTCAGCCATGTTCGTACTCCCGAAGGAATTTCACTCGAACTTCGCAGCATGGAATTATCTTTAGAGATCTCGCGTCGTCTTGGTTCTGAAGTTCAGTTGATGCATCTCAGGAATGGTATCTTTGATGAGGCAAGTGTATCCCTGATAAGCAATGAAACAATCTCTAAGATAGAAAAAGTATCGGAACTCTCTCTCGACATACGCCGGTTTCGTCCTAACTTTTTGATCGAAACCAATAGCGGCAATCCATTTGAAGAGGATAGCTGGATTGGCCGCACATTTTTTTTTGGTGAAGAACCGGATGGACCAACCGTGAGCCTGACATTACGCGACAAGCGCTGTGTCATGGTTAACTTTGATCCTGATACTGCCCGTTCAGATCCGAATGTGATGAAGTCCATTATTAAGCTGAATGAAAATAATGCGGGGGTTTACGGAACCGTGACGAAGGTTGGAAATATTATGGTGGGTGATAAGGTTTATCTGTCTGACTAATGATGTTCTGTGCTCAGCCGAAATGCTCGTTATACATTGAAGAGTAGTGTTTAATGATTAAAAAAGATAGCACCAAAATTATTACAAACAATTTCAAATATTCTAATCTTATCTCGGCGGCGGATGAAAGTAAAAATAAATAACTCCAAAACGACAAACTGATTAAATTCTATTCGACACCATCTACGGATGTCCATTCTATAAATTTCCTCCTATAAAAACTTTTAAATCAGTATCGTTCATGATGCACTGAACAGATTGCATTATTTATGTGGATTTCTTTAAAAGCTTATACTTTAAATTCGGGCGAAAGTAATAAGTCCAAATTCGGATAATTAGCATCAAAGCTCTTCCATAAAAAATAAAATCTCTGAATCAGATAAATTTTTAAAAAAATAAAAAAAGGACTTGCGTAACCAAAAGGTTTCCTATATATTTGTAACCATTCGGTAACATAAACTTAAATAAATGAGAAGAGATGTTTTTCAGGCAATAGCCGACCCGACCCGCAGAGAGATTATAAATATGATCTCTCAGAAATCATTAAACCTTAATTCAGTAGCAGAGAAATTTTCCATAAGCCGTCCCGCAATCTCAAAACATATCAAAATACTTTCCGAGTGTGGTCTGATTGTTATAAAGCAGCAGGGCAGGGAAAGAATCTGTGAAGCAAAGCTTGATAATCTCAATGAAGTATCCGAATGGATCGAACAATACCGGGTTTTCTGGACCGGTAAATTAAATTCACTGGAGAAATTTTTAAATAAAAAGAATTCATCATCAAAAAAACAAAAAAAAACTTTAAAAAAAAGGAGGCAGTAAAGATCATGACAGAAACTAAAACACAAGCACAGCCATTTGTAATTGAAAGAACCTACAACGCTCCCATTTCGAAAGTCTGGAAAGCATTAACAAACAAAGAAGATATGAAGCAATGGTATTTTAACCTTGCAGAGTTCAAACCGGAAGTTGGTTTTGAATTTCAATTTCCCGGAACAGGCAAAGCAGGAAAGAAGTACACCCACCTCTGTAAAATAATGGAAGCAGTAAAAGAAAAAAAGTTATCATACTCCTGGAGGTATGAGGGATATGAAGGTAATTCATTAGTAACAGTAGAATTATTTGACGAAGATAAGCAGACAAGATTAAAATTGACACACGAAGGTCTGGAAACTTTTCCAAAGACCAATCCGGATTTTGTAAAGGAAAGTTTTACAGAAGGATGGACAAAAATTATCGTAACTTCGCTGCAAAAATTTCTTGAAAAAGAAACAGGGAGTGGTAATCAGTAGCTATCCGTTCAATCTAAACTTTAGGATGAGGATAAACATAACAAGGATTTTCCGGACAGATAAATTAATTCACCGCAATAAATTTTAAAAAAAAATTCACCAACAAAAAATTAAGTAAATCTAAAAAAACTAAATTAAAAGGAGGCAGTAAAGATCATGACAGAAACTAAAACACTAACACAAACACAGCCATTCGTAATTGAAAGAATTTTCAATGCACCTGTTGATACAGTTTGGAAAGCTATTACCAGCAGAGAGGAAATGAAGCAATGGTATTTTGATATTGCAGATTTCAAACCGGAAGTTGGTTTTGAATTTCAATTCACGGCTGGCTGTGATGGGAAAACACACGTTCACCTTTGTAGAATAACGAATGTAACAGAGGGCAGAGAGCTTGCATACACCTGGAGATATGAAGGATATGAAGGAGATTCTCTGGTTACATTTGAATTATTTGAGGAAGGCGAAAACACAAGATTAAAGCTGACTCATGAAGGTCTGGAAACATTCCCAAGGAGCAATCCGGATTTTGCAAAGAAAAATTTTGCCGAAGGATGGACAGAAATAATCGGAACTTCGCTGAAAAAATGGGTGGAGAATTCAAAACAAGCATGATAATATTTACGAACCATATCTTTAGAATAGTTTTTTTTTGCTTCGGAGAATATTATAAAAAAACCCGTCTGTGAGGACGGGTTTTAATTTACAATTCTGCTTTATCAGTATTATCAGTGTTCAAAATAAATTTAATTACCGGCATTGTCTTTTAAAAGATCCTTATAATCTTTATAAAATTTCCTGACCTTCGGTGCAATTACAAGCGAACAATAAGATTTTTCTTTATTGTTATTGAAATAATCCTGATGATAATCTTCTGCGGAATAAAATTCATCGAACATTGTAACCTCAGTAACTATCGGCTCATCCCATAGTCCGGAGCTTCCGATTTTTTTTATTACATCCTCTGCGGTTTTCTTCTGATCATCATTGCGGTAAAATATTGCTGAACGGTATTGACTGCCGATATCAGCTCCTTGCCTGTTTAAAGTTGTAGGATTATGAATGTGAAAGAATATTTCCAGCAATTTATCATAGCTTATGATTGACGGATCAAATGTGATCTGTACAACTTCCGCATGTCCTGTATTACCTGAACTTACCTGTTCATAGGTTGGATTTTTTGTTTTCCCACCGGAATATCCGGATACAACTTTTTCAACTCCTTTTAAATCATTGAAGATAGTTTCGATGCACCAAAAACATCCTCCTGCCAGTGTCGCTGTTTCCAAATTTGTGTTATCTCCTTTCCTGATTGAAATAGTAGAATTAATTTTTGTTTCCTTTTTGTTTTGGTCTTTACTGTAAACTGATTTGAATCCCCATATAGCAGCAAGAAATAATACTGTTATTATTAAAATATTTTTAAACATAGTTTATTTTTTAAATTTATTCTGTGCCTAATTTTACTGCACACTTAATTAACGTAATATAAATACAAATAGTTTTTTAGTTTTAAATTACCTCCTATTTGATGTAGCAATAAACAATATAAAAAGTATTGCGTTTATAATTCCTGAATGTATAAATAAATTTTAAAAAAACAATCATCCGTCATTGAATAATAATTTCAGTGTATTATAATTCTGATATGAATAGTAATTTTACATATAATTTTTATTTCGGTTTCAAATGGATGAAGCTGTATTATTCTGGTCGCGCCTTCAGTTTGCACTCACAAACATATTCCATTATTTTTATCCTCCCTTCTCAATAGGGCTCGGAGTATTCCTGGTTATAGCCGAAGGAATTTATCTTAAAACAAAAAATCCTTTATGGCTAAGGATCACCCGTTTCTGGACCAGGGTGTTTGCTCTGACATTCACGATTGGTGTAGCAACAGGCATTCCAATGGAGTTCCAGTTCGGCACAAACTGGGCAGCCTTCTCCCGGTATGTCGGTGATGTTTTTGGAAGCGCATTGGCCTCAGAAGGAATATTTGCATTCTTTCTTGAATCCGGATTTCTTGCAATTTTATTATTTGGATCTGACAAAGTTTCTCCTAAGTTTCATTACTTCAGCACAATAATGGTTTGCCTCGGAGCACATTTCAGCGCAGTGTGGATAGTCGTTGCAAACGCATGGATGCAAACTCCTGCGGGATTTCAAATTGTAACAGGTGCAGCGGGAACCAGAGCTGAAATTACGGACTTCTGGACTATGGTTTTCAACCCATCATCAATGAGCAGGCTGCTTCATGTAATTATGGGATGCTGGCTTGCAGGAACTTTCTTTGTATTAAGCGTGAGTGCCTGGTATATTTTAAAAAACAAATATACAGATTTTGCAAAAGCATCTATGAAAGTCGCTTTGGTAATGGCATTGATGATCTCATTAGGTCAGGTTTTTATTTCCGGAGACAAAAGCTCTGAGCTTGTTCATCAATATCAGCCGTCAAAATTTGCTGCAATGGAAGGTCACTGGAAAAGCGGTGCTCCTGCTGATATGACATTAATAGGTTACATTGATGAAAGTTCAGGCGAGACGAAAGGTATCAAAATTCCGGGAATGACAAGCTTTCTTCTTGATTTTAATTCGAAGGAGCCAGTTAAAGGACTGGATTCAATTCCAGTTAATGAGAGACCGCCGCTTCAGATCACATTTCAAAGTTATCACATTATGATCACAATAGGTGTTATATTAATTTTACTTTCAGTTCTCGGATGCTTTCTTTGGTTGCGTGGAAAATTATTTGATTCGAAATTTATGATGTGGCTATTTGTATTTTCTATTTTCCTTCCCGTGATCGCAAACACCTGCGGCTGGATCACTGCTGAAGTGGGTCGTCAGCCATGGGTCGTTTATGGATTAATGAAAACTGCCGAAGGAGTTTCACCGAATCTTGTTGCAAGCCAGGTATATTTTTCCAATATAATGTTCTTCATTTTGTATATGATGTTATTCTCCGTTTTTATTTATGTGCTCAACAGCAAGATACAGCACGGACCTGAAGACATTGAAGCAGCAGGATCAAACCAGCCGCTGATCCGGCTGCCTGAAAGAATAAGAGATTTTTTTTCTAAAAAAAGAACTGAAGTCTAAAAATATTATGGACTTAAATACGATTTGGTTTATACTGATCATAATTATTCTGGCGGGATATGCCATACTTGATGGATTTGATTTCGGAGTCGGCATTCTTCATTTATTTCATAAAGGTGATGATCACAGAAGAATGTCAATCAACAGCATCGGGCCTTTGTGGGATGGGAATGAGGTCTGGCTAGTGGTTGGCGGCGGAGCATTGTTTGCAGCATTTCCTGAAGTTTACGCAACGGTATTTTCAGGATTTTACAATGCGTTCATACTATTATTGCTGATGCTGATCTTTCGCGGTGTTGCAATAGAATTCAGAAGCAAGAGCGGGAGTTCGAAATGGAAAAACACCTGGGATATTCTTTTTAGTTTGGGAAGTTTTGGTTCGGCTTTAATATTCGGACTTGCACTGGGAAATCTTGCACGAGGTGTCCCACTGGACGGGAAAAAAAATATTACGGCAGGGTTTCTTGATCTGTTTAATCCTTACTCATTGCTTGTCGGACTCACTGCAGTCTCACTTCTTACGCTTCACGGCGCAATCTATCTTATTTTGAAAACCGAAGGGGATATGAGAGAGAATATAATAAGGAGAATAAAAATTCTGATCTTCATTTTTATTTCGCTCTATGTCATTACAAGCCTCTCAACATTTATTTTTCAGCCGCACTTATTCGAAGTCTTTAAGAATAATCCCTGGCTCGGAATTATCCCTGTTGCAACTTTACTGCTTGTGCTTAATATACCCCGCGAAATACATTTGAAAAAAGAGTTCAGAGCATTTTTGTCAACTTCAGGAACCATAGGGCTGCTGATCATACTCGTTGCTTTAGGAATTTTTCCAAATATGGTTTATTCCGTTTCCAATCCGCAGAACTCGCTTAATATATATAACTCCGCTTCATCTAAAAGCACTCTTACTACCATGCTGATTATTGCCTGCATTGGCGCGCCTCTTGTTATGAGCTACACGATATTGATCTATTGGGTATTCAGGGGTAAAGTTAAAATTGATAAGCACAGCTATTAAAATGTCAAACGTGAGACGTAAGACGCGAGAAGAAGCGAGACGAGAGACGGAATGCAGGAAGGATTTGCTTGTCGAAGCCCTGTGAAAATTACTATTTATAGTTTTGTCTTTTAATTACTTCCACTACTCACTAAGTTAATAAAAAATTATCTGATGAAAAAAAAACTTTACTATATCACCATAGTATTATGCATTATTTTTATTTCCGGTCTTTCGAACGCACAAAATACACCTTATCATATACACTTTGATACAACATTAACCAATACAACAGGCAGCGCTTCGGTATATGTAAAGAATCCCACTGCACAAACTCTGAATATAAATTCAGTGAGAACTCTCACACCACAATTTTTTGTGCCCTTAAATTCTTTTTCAATAGCTCCTTTTGACAGCGTATTATATACCTTTTATTTTAAGACAAATCAGAATATTACTTATAATGACTTTATAATTTTTGAAAGCAGCGATCTGAATTACTCTATTATACATTATGTCACAGGCACCGGCAGATATTCAGATACATTATATAAATTCACACAGGGCTTGATTGATGAACCGCTGAAAACCGCGCTGAAAATTTTCTGTTCGACCAATACCAACAACAATTATACAACATCACGCACCGCAATGTTTTCTACAATTGATGATTACAATATGGATGATACGATCGAATGTGTCTATACCGGAAGAAAAGTATATACGACAGGCATTCCGAGTGTCAACCCGCCGCAGAGCATGAACACCGAGCATACTTTTCCTCAGGGATTTTTTAATCAGAGTGAACCGATGAGAAGTGACATACATCATTTATTTCCAACCGATGAAACTGCAAACAACAGGAGAAACAATTTTGATTTCGGATATGTGGTATCGAATATTACATGGGAAGGAGGAGGATCAAAGCTCGGCACTGATGCGTACGGACAAATTGTATTTGAAGCGCGCGATCAGCATAAGGGAAATATTGCAAGATGCCTTTTTTATTTTTTGATAAGATATCAGAATTACGGCGGCTTTATGGACGCAATACAGGAAAATGTTTTGAGACAATGGAACCGGGCTGATACGGTAGATGCACATGAAAAAATAAGAGAGAACGGCATTCAAAACTTTCAGAATAACAGAAGTCCTTTCGTGGATCACCCTGAATTTATTGACCGGATTAAAAGCACATATACAGTCATTCCGGATATTCAGCGTCCGGAAATTTCCGCTTCACCTTTTAATTATACTTATGATACACTTGCTGTGAATGATACTTCAGATTTATTTCTAGCTCTGTTCAATTACGGTAACGGTAGTCTGAATATTAATTCAATTACATCTTCAGCTCCTCAGTTTATTATTGAGAATTTTCCCGCTTCAATTCCGCAGAATGGGACCAACATGTGCCTGTTCTATCCAACGAGGGCGCGCCGTCCGACTAGCGAAATCGGAATTTGTGGCGACCCTTTCGCTGTTTACGCAATCTACATGGGCACTTCGTCTACGTGCATGTCGCCGGCTGTCTGCGACGCGAGTACTACCACCTGGTCAAGTACGCGCTGTTCATACCCGTCTATTGGGTGCGGACGAGCGTGGCGGCCTGGATGGCCTTCCGCGAGCTGCTGTTCAAGCC
>JBDTWU010000088.1:0-5470 GCA_040006535.1 bacterium
ACTTTTCCCTTCAGATCTTCCAGCGTAATATCCTTCTCGGTATTGATCCACTTACCGGTGTTCTTTAATTCCGGTGCATTGTCAGAAGCGGAAACGTTTTTTATAACCGGCTGCCCGGTTTTTTCTCTCTGATTATTTTTTATTTTAACCGAATCAGAATCCTGCTTGTAAAAATTTTTTATAAGCAGGAGAACTACGAATGTTAAACTCAATACGAACAAAGTAATTTTGATAAACCGGGAGTATTTCATAGTCGACTTTTTTAAAATTATTTGATTACAATTTACCCATAACATACATCTGATCCATTGTAGGATTGACGCTTCCGCCGGCCGGCTCCAGCGTTACTGCAAAGGCCTGCGCATCTTCCATACTCTTCATTTCGTGGAGACTCTTGTCAGAGGGATCGACTTCTGTCATTACTCCGGCATCAATCGGTTTACCATTGTTCAATGCCCAGAGCTGATATTGTTTGTCCGGAGGTGGAACCGGTAAATTTACTACTTTGACATATAATTTTTTATTTTCCGGATTCCAGAATGCAACTACATTTGAATTTGGAGATTTTTCCAGACCCTTTAGATCCGCAATTTTATAATTCCTGTCTTTCAGTATCTCCATATCTTTTGATGCCTGATCAAGCTTCCTGTTCACAGCTTCATATTCCTGAACTATAATTTTCTTCTGATCTGACAAAATAGCCAGCTCGGTTTTTGCATTTTTTAATTTGGTCCATAGGAAAAAATTGGCTCCGAGACTTAGCAATAAGAACGATATGCTTGCAGCCATGAGATAACGCGAAGTCATACCTCCATTTTTATTCAACGATATTTCGGAAATATTTTTTTTATTCGAAATAATCCCCGGCCCGATTTTACTCATAATCTCTGACTTAACTTTTTCGGAAGGTTTCTTGAGATAAGGAAAAGAAGAAAGGTACAGTGTCTTTTGGATCTTTTCATATTCATCCCTTACCTCAGGATTATTTCTGATCATTTCTTCCACTTGAATTGCCTCGCTGCTCTCAAGATTTCCTGATGCATACATTTCGATTATTCCTGACGATATATATTCTTTAATGTTCAATTTATACTAATCTTATATTTAATTTAATCTAATCTTAATCTGATCTTAATCTGATATTAATCTGATATTAATATTTACTTCAATCTAATTTATGATTAAAGGGGGGTTGGTTAATAATAATAATACGATTTTATATCAGGTTCGGTTTTCAAATAATAAAAATGTATGAAGATATCAAAATCCGGGAACAAAATCTCCCGAATGGGAATTAAACTTAGGTATAGTTTTAGATATTACCCGATAAAATAAAAAGAATAAAATTCATTTAAAATATATTTGAATTTATTGTTTAAAATATGTTTTTTAAATTAATCTCGAATTAAAAATTAATGTCAGATAACAAATCAAATCAGGATCCGGATGATATTCAAAGCGGAGATAATTACCCAAAGAAAAACGAAATACATGGAAAAGATACTGAAAATGAAGAAGATTTCATGCCGGACGTAAATGAAAATTCAGAAAATGATAAAAAAGAAAGTGATGATATCAGGATAATATCAAAAGATACTCCCGGAAACGGACCTGATATAAAAAACTCCCCGCTTCAACCGGATCATAATATTGAATCAAAGGAAACTGAATCGGATCCGGTAAAAACGGATACGAATTCAAGTGAAAAAATCCCCGCTGAAAGTAATAACGAAGAAATTTCTGCAAGACCTTCTATTCCAGATATAAACTCAAAACCAAAAGAAAGTAATTACCAGATCAGCCTTATAAATGAAAATCTCTTAAAGGTTCTGGTTACGACTAACAGGGGAGTGAAAATCGATTCAACTGTTAAGGAAGATATGGCTTCAACTGAAAGTCAGAGCAACGAAATAAATCTCCATCCACGCATTGATTACAGTATTCAGGAAGTAGAGGTTTTGATTGCCATAGAGGAATTGATAAATGAATATTCTGATGAAGAAACCGGACAAAAGGTAACCGGGGAATTATTCGATGAAATAAAGGAGCATGAAAAAGACGGAGCTGCTGAGGCAGACGAATATTCAAAGAGCAATTATCAGCTGAACCTGATAAATGAGAATCTGTTAAAAATAAAAATCCTAACCAATAAAAGTGTCCGGATTGAATCTATTGCAAAAGATAAAAAGACCAGCATACAGATCCAAAGCAATAAGACCATTCTCAAGCCAAAATCCGAAAATGCCCTTCAGCAAATTGAGATAACCATGGCGATCGAAGACGCCGGGCTTGATGAACGTGCTTCAAAGACAGAGGATGGTAAATCCATCCTGATCCCTAACCCGGAAGTGGTAGATCTGATCAGGCCTCCCGATTATTCATCATTCAATTTAAGAGGTAATGAATATGCAGTTGAAACGGAAAACGGTTATCAAAATCCGTTTGACTCTTTAAGGAATTTAATAAGAAAAAATTTAACTATCGGTATCATTGCAGCAATTATATTGCATACTGCAGTTGCAGCTTTTGCATTTTATACAATAAGCAAAAAGACCAAGGAATCTGCACCCGAAGAGCCGACAAGACTGATAGTGCTTCAGGATTTACCCGACCCCAAAATAAAACTGGAAGATGTTGAAGATCCTAACAAACCAAAAATAGAGGAGGAGGTGGTGCCTCCCGAAAAAACATCCGTGCCCAAAAGGGATTTTACTCCGCGAAGAACGATTAAGCCTCCTGTAATTACCCGCCCAAAGAAAGAACGTGAAGATACCAGGCTGGATTCATCTGTTGAGGCGAATCTAACTAGGGAGCTTGATTCTCTTAGAAAATTAACAGACGAAACAGGAAAAATTGACTCGTCTTCGACGGATACTTTAAAATCAGCTAATGAAGTGCCTGATTCCCTGAAAAATAATTTCAGTGAAAATGATATAGGACTTGCTATGTATTTTCCGAAGAACTGGAAGCTGACCGATCAGAGAGATATTAATAAAAATGAAAAAAATTTTAAAGGAGTTGTGCTGACTGATACAGTTGCAGAGCAGCCGGGGACGATGACGATGTTTATTTTTTTGGATAATGAAAATAAAGATTATAATGCTGAAGATTTTAAAACTGAATTTAAGATGAATGATTCCTCTATCAGTGCATTTTCAAAAGAGCCGAAAACCCTTGCGGGATTTACTGAGTACAGATTTTATCTTTTCAATAAACTCGGGACAGAGAAACTTTCTCTGAGGGCATCAGTTAGAAAACAATTCTTTGATCAGTACAAAAATGAAATCGAGGCTGTTGTCAGATCCATTAGAATTAGAAAGAAGGATGATCTGTAATTTGACTAAAGATCTTATATTAATTTTCCAAAATTCATTTATCATTTCTGAAACCCGCTTATATCTGGAAAAATATTTTCATTATTCGGATCGGGACATAGTTTAATTTGGTTTAAATTATCCAGTCCTTATCATTCGTCCATTGATTTGAGAATAAAAAAGACCGTTCATTTCTGAGCGGTCTTTTTAAGTATCCGGTAAATATTTTAAATTATTTTATTAACATCATTCTCTTTGTTTCAATAAATCCTTCAGATTGAATTTTATAGAAATAAACTCCGCTTGTAAATGCAGATGCATTCCATTCTACTTCGTAAGAACCTGCCTGCAGGTTAGTGTTGATTATATCTGAAACTTCTTTACCTAAAGCATCATAGATTTTCAAAGAAGTAAATCCTGCTTTTGTCAATCCGAAATTTATTTTTGTATTAGGATTGAAAGGATTGGGATAATTTTGAGACAATGAATATTTTTCAGGTACATTAGAATTGTAATTTGTGACACCGACAACTGTATTATACTTCGTTTTGGCTGCAATGCAATTCGCCTGCAGATCTGAAAGACTGGTGCCTGCGAGCAAAGCATACACAACGGTAATTTCACTTCCCGCCGGTATAGTATATGGTCCGCCGCTAATTACATTTGCAACATCTCTGCCAGTTGGTCCGCCCGCCTGCTGTCGTCCAATACCGGAGGATATTGATTGAAATTTTTCTGCATCGGTGTAACCGTCGTAAATTCCCCAGGGATTTCCAGGCACGGCATTGTCATTATCAATTGCCCAGTAATTAACATTTCCTGCTGAAAGCAATGATATGCCGACATAGGTTCCCGGATTATTATCATTTCTCCATACATAACCTAACTGGTTTGTTGCATCCCAATCGGCCTTATTAAGGGCTCCCATTTCACCGACATCCCAATCGGAAAATAATCCGACATAAAAATTATTTATTGCGCTGGATGTGGTATTTTTTATCTTATATTTCATTAATACATAATCTTCGTCTGCAGCTGAAACAAATTCATAGCTGCTCATACTTATTTCAACTCCGATCTTATTACTACCGGCAGCATCATCGTTGAATTTTGTATTTCCATCCTGATTCGAAATTATTCCCGGCTGCGTGATCTGGAACGGAAGAAGATTTGTAAAATCAGTATTCTGGACTGCCTGGTTGCTTCCTCTTACACAATCAGAAACTTTTGTATTTGATACAGCGCAAATTAATCCGCCTTCATAAGTAAGATTATCCAGGTTATTAAACTTGAATCCGACCCCCTGAGCATTTGTTGGATAATCATTAAATCCGAAATTTCCTCTGCTGTTGATGGTAGTAGTAATTTTATTAATGTCCATGTTGAAATAGCTTGGATTTATTACCACTGTAAAATATTCAAAATCGGAATATGAGCCGTCTGTATATGTTATCTTAAAATCTGCTAAAGAATTTGCAGGAGCATTACCGTTAACTCTTACAACAAATGCTGAAGATTCGTTGGTTGTTGTTCCCAGAGTCACAATGGATCCTAATGAAGAAGTGCCATTTATTAACGTTACAGCAGTTGATGTAGTTGTTATTACTGCTGAAACATTTGAAGTAGTTTCAAGATAATTTGTAAATGTTCCGATAATTTTTAAAGTATCATTCGGCTGAGGAACGTTATTATTTCCGTCCATAACAGAATAAGAATTTAATCTTACCGCAGGTGAGTTTACGGTCAGCGCTTTGAACATATTAACTCTCCCTTTCCCCAGCTTGCCGGCAAATGAAGGATTTTGTGCATCAATGTTATCACATGTTACTCTGACCTTTTCCCCAACCTGAATAGCATTGTAAGACGGGAATTGAGATTTTACAATTGCACAGACTCCGGCACAAATCGGAGATGCCATTGAAGTACCATCAAATACTGCATATGTATTATTATACAATGTGCTGTATATGCCGGAACCCGGAGCACATACATCAATATTATTTCCGTAATTTGAAAAACCTGATCTTGTATCAGATGAAGTTGTAGAGGCAACACTAATTACAAATTTATATGAAGCAGGAAAAAACGGAACACTGGATGCATTGTTTCCCGCAGCGCATACAACCAAAGTATTTTTATTTATAGTAGAATAAGTT
>JBDTWU010000089.1:0-21266 GCA_040006535.1 bacterium
GAAAAAAATAGGATTTAAAATGGCAAACCGGCTACATAAGATCGTTACTGTTCAGTTTTATAGTGATGATGGAACTAGTGAAACAGGGAGAAAGTATAATCTGCTTGCAATAAAAAGCAGATCATTAAGCTTTATTGCAGTTGGTTTGTGTATGGTTTTATTTCAGTAATTTTAAAATTTAATAAAAATTTAAAGAACTGATTTCTGTTACTTGCACCAACTAAAATTATCAATAACTATATTGCAGGCAATTAAAAAACAATTCTAAATTACTTTATCCGGTTGAATAATATTCTTTCTATTCTGATATTTCTCCCTTTAGTACTTTCGCTGCCGTTGCTTTTTTTCAAAAAAGAAAATGAAAAATTAATAAAAAGTTATGCCCTGATTATTTCATTGATTCCCCTGGCTATATCAGCATATTTATTTTATGCATTTGACCCGGCAAATCCTGAATATCAGTTTGTGGAAAAATTCAAATGGATTGAGCTGACAAATACATTTTACTTTTTAGGTATCGATGGAATATCAATGCTGCTTATACTGATGTCGACATTTATGTTTCCGCTTTCAATACTTGCATCATGGAACGGTATAAAAATAAATCAAAAGCAGTTTTATTTTTTACTTTTGTTGTTAGACGCGAGTCTGATCGGAGTATTCGCCTCACTGGATCTGATCTTATTTTATATTTTCTGGGAGTTCATACTTATACCTATGTATTTCATAATAGGCGTATGGGGAGCTGAAGACAGAATTTATGCAACTGTAAAGTTTTTCTTATATACAATGTTCGGAAGTCTGCTGATGCTTATCGGAATATTATGGCTGAGCTTTTTATGCACACCTTTTGCACATGAATTTACAACAGATCTTACAAAGCTTACACAAACTGCATTTCAGATTCCCCTTAATAAGCAGATTTATCTTTTCATTTTATTTACTATCAGCTTTCTTATCAAAGTTCCTTTATTTCCTTTTCATACATGGCTTCCGGATGCGCATGTGCAGGCACCGACAGCAGGAAGCGTTATTCTTGCAGCGGTTCTTTTGAAAATGGGGACATACGGACTGATAAGATTTTCATTGCCGCTCTTTCCAGCCGCATTTATAAAGCTTACACCTTATATTGCAACACTCGCTGTGATCGGGATCATTTACGGAGCATTGCTATCGATAGTGCAGAAAGATATAAAAAAATTAGTAGCTTATTCTTCAGTAAGCCACCTTGGTTTTATAGTGCTGGGAACTTTTGCAGTAACAGATGTTGCTTTACAGGGCAGTGTAATTCAAATGATCAATCACGGATTATCAACAGGAGCATTGTTTATGATAGTCGGTGTTCTCTATGAAAGAAGGCATACAAAACAGATTGCGGATTTCGGAGGCATAATGAAAGTAATGCCGGTCTTCTCTGTAATTTTTATGATAGTTGTTTTTTCTTCTATAGGTTTACCCGGACTTAACGGATTTGTGGGTGAGTTCTTAATTCTTCTGGGTTCATTCTATTCCACTAATCTCGGTACTCATACTTATACAATTATATCAACCACCGCAGTTATCCTTGCAGCTGTTTATTTATTGTGGATGTTCCAGCGGGTAATGCTTGGTCCGATTGAAAATGAAAAGAATAAAAACCTTCCGGACCTTTCCCGAATGGAAATAATATCTTTTATACCTATAATTATATTCATTGTATGGATAGGAGTTCACCCTAATACATTTCTTTCCAAAACTGAAACCAGCGTGAAAAAGATTGTCAGTAAATTTCAGGAAGCAAAACAAAAGCTCGTAATGGAAGAAAACATGAAGATCAAGCTGGTTGATAAGGAAAGTAAGTATTAAGTATTATTTCTATATGGTAAAAGTTTATTATTTACTTTAAATTATAATAATCAAATTTTTATAAGCTTCAATATTGTCAGGATGAACAGTTTTTATGCTTTAGATCCTTATACATTTATTGATAAGTTATTTCTCCGGCTTAGGTCTGAATACATCTCAACTTCCTCTTAAAATTCATTTTCTTTGCTCTCGTATAATTATTTCTTAATGGTGATAGTTTTTAAAATTATTTACCGGAGTTAAAAATATTTATAATTTTTTATATTCTAATCGAATTATCATAGTTTTTATAAATTAAACAAGGCTCTCTCCCGAGTCTTTGAAGGGAAAGTAATGAAATTATTTAAAACTTTTTTATTTGCACTTTGTACTGTTTTCTCAATTCTGATTATAATTACCATTTATAATTTCGCAAATGTAGATCACGGTATTAGTGAGGATCAATACGGATCAGAGGAAACCTCCAAATCTCCGGATCAGCCGGATAAGGCTTATGAACTGGAATTTCTAAAGACAATGGATCCGAAAACAAATACTGTTCCGACAGAGAGACTTATCCCCGCATTGAAATATATGAAAGAGCTTCAGCAGACACAGCAGGAAGGTCCCATCGCGGGAATTAACTGGACTGAAAGAGGCCCAAATAATATTGGCGGAAGAACAAGAACAATTCTGTTTGATCGGGCAGATACATCAGGTAAAACTGTATTCGCCGGAGGAGTCGGAGGAGGTCTCTGGAAGACAACAGATATTACTTTGCTCAATCCAAACTGGACAAAGCTTGACGATTTTTTCGGAAATATTGCTATCAGCTGCATAGTTCAAAATCCTCTGAATACTCAGGAGATATACTTTGGAACAGGCGAAGGCAGATATAATATTGATGCAATAAGAGGCTTAGGAATATGGAAAAGTTCGAACGGAGGAGCAAACTGGTCACAGCTTTCTGCAACTAACAATTCAAACTTTTATTATATACAAAAGATGGCGATACATCCGGTAAGCGGATATATTTTTGCAGCTACAAGATCGGGTGGTATTATGCGATCAACAGATGGCGGATCAAGCTGGGCATCGGTTCTGACTACAGGAGTGTCAATACAGGAACGCGCGGCAGATATACAGATTGCCGCTGACAACAGCATCTATGCAACTATGGGCGGTGTGATCTGGACAGATGGAATTTATAAATCGACTAACGGAGGAAATAACTGGACAAAGTTAAATACGGCTTTAAGTGGTTTTCCGGCTTCAGGCTTTGGACGACTGGAAATTGCCTGTGCTCCCACCGATGCACAGAGGATATATGTGGTTGCTCAGAATTCAGCAACATATGGTATTCTCGGTATTTACAAATCTACAAATGGAGGAGCATTATTTACACCCTGCGCACTTCCTATTGATGGAGATCCTCTAATTGGAAATGACTATACAAGGATGCAGGCATGGTATGATCTTCCTGTTTCAGTAGATCCGAATAATGCTGATGTAGTTTATGTTGGAGGAATTGATCTTTTTAAATCAACAACTGCTGGCGCCGTCTGGACTCAGTTCACTCACTGGTATGGCGGCTTTACATTTCAGGATGTACATGCTGACCAGCATATAATTGTATTTAAGAAAGGAAGTTCGGATAAAATTCTTTTTGGTAATGACGGAGGAATTTTTTACACATCAGAGGGTAGTGCTCTTATCCCTACATTGAAAGGAAAGTCGGCTAATTATAATGTCACGCAGTATTACGGGTGTGCTATTCACCCGGCAGCAAACACTACACATTTCCTTGCAGGTGCTCAGGATAACGGTTCACATTTATTTACATCAGCCGGAATCAATTCAACTCCTGAAGTTACCGGAGGTGACGGAGCTTTCTGCCACATAGATCAGAATCAGCCGGAGTTTCAGTGGACAGCATATGTTTATAATAATTACTTCAGGTCGACGGACGGGGGAGCAAGCTTCACAGCAGTTGATTTTAATGACAATGGTCAGTTTATTAATCCGACCGATTACGATGATATAAACAATAAAATGTACTGCGGACATACTACGGGCACTTACCTGAGGTGGAACGATCCTCAATCAGGATCAAGCTTTGATTCAGTGGCTGTGACAGCTTTTGGCTCCGGTAAAGTAACAGCTGTTAAAGTTTCCCAGACTACGATGAACAGGGTCTATTTCGGATTATCTAGCGGAAGAGTTATAAGAGTGGATGGTGCAAATTCCGGCACATCTAATCCAGGTACCGATATTACTAACGGACTTCCTGCAGGATATATCTCATGCGTTGAATTAGAAAACGGAAATGACAATCATATTCTTGTAACGTATTCCACATATGGTATTACCCATGTATGGGAATCCGTTAATGGAGGAACCTCCTGGACTTCAATTGAAGGAAATATTCCTGATATGCCGGTAAGATGGATTATAATTAATCCTATTAATAATAATCAGGCACTGGCTGCTACAGAATTAGGTGTTTGGTCAACGGATAATTTGAATGGTACTTCTACCGTCTGGGGTCCTTCGAATTCAGGATTTGCAAACGTAAGCACTCACATGCTTCAGTACAGAATGTCAGATAAAGTTTTAATCGCTGTAACTCACGGAAGAGGTCTTTTCTCCACAGATGCATTCAGTATTCCTGCAGCAGATTTTTCTGCTCAGAGAAAAATTTCTTATATAAATAAAAATATACAATTCACCGACAATTCAACTCAGGCAACCAGCTGGAGCTGGAATTTCGGCGACGGTATTACATCAACTCAGAAAAATCCTGTTCATGCTTACTCTGCTCCAGGCACTTACACTGTAAGCCTGACAATAAACGGAGGCGCAAGTACAAAAGTTATTACAGACTATATAAGGATCGAACCTAATCGCGGCACACCTTACACATTTGCTGATGGAGGAAATTTTGAAGTGAATGCAAATGATTTCCTTCCGGAAAATATAAGCGGCACTCATTTCGAAAGAGGAAGTTCTGCTGTTACAGGAAAAGACGGAACTCACAGCGGGAACAATGCATGGGTGACCGGTTTGACAGAAGCCCAATATCAAGATGGAACTCAAACAATATTATATACTCCAAATTATAATTTTACAGCTGCCGGAACATATACAATAAAATTCTGGGCAAAGTTTTCAAATGAGTGTACATGGGATGGCTTCAGAGTTGAAGCCAGCACAGACAAAGGAGATACATGGAATTATGTTGGAGCTTTCGGACCGAACTGGTACAATTATCCGAATGTTGTTCAGTCAACAGTCTTCCCTGTTAATGAACCATACTTCTCATGTGTACAGCCAAATTATACTCAATACTTTACAACAGTTCCTTTATCCGGCAAGCCGAATGTAGCTTTCAGGATTGTCTTTAAGTCTGATGCCAATACCTCAGATATAGGAACAGCAATTGATGATTTTGAAATTACAGGTCCGATGAATTCAAATTTTGCACTTACGTTGAATGCCTGGTTTGAAGGATTTTATAATGCCGGAACCAACACAATGGTCTCCGATACTGCAACTGTATATTTAAGAAATTCTGCAGCTCCTTATGCAATTGCTGATTCGTCAAAAGGAGTTTTGAATTCATTTGGAACAGGTTCATTTTATTTTACAAATGTATCTAATGGTTCCAGCTATTATATTGTTGTAAATCATCGTAACGCTGTAGAAACATGGAGCGCTACACCTCAGACATTTGCATCAGGAAGCCTATCTTATGATTTCACAACGGATGCCGGCAAGGCGTTTGGCAACAATCAGATTCAGGTGGATGCATCTCCTGTTGAATATGCTTTTTACAGCGGAGATGTCACACACGAAGGTTCTGTCAATCTGACAGATATTATTGCAGTGTACAATGACGGAGTAAATTTTGTCACAGGCTATACAGTAACAGATATTAACGGTGATAATGTAGTTGGATTACCTGACGTCCTGTTTGCCTATAATAATGCGTTGAAATTTGTTACCAAAAAAACACCTTAAGAAGTATTATATTAAGTATTAAGTATTAGTAAGAGTCCTGTGAGAAATTGCAGGGCTCTTTTTGTTTCACTCCTCTTCATCATTGGGACTTTGCTGATACAAATCTGATAAAATAAAATAACACAATTGAGAATAATACTTTCTTTATTAGCATCATTGTTTTTAGTCAACAATTTATATTCACAAACAGAATTGACCGGGTGGGGAAAGATCTATCAAAAAGGTGAGGCCATCTCTGAAAAATCATTTTCAGAATTTTATGCAGCTTTAAAATCTGCTGTTGAAAGTAAGAATGCAGATTATGTTTATGGAATTGTATCCCCTGATATTGAGATAAATCATTATGAACAGGATCAAAACAATATCAAATTTTTTAAAAGTAAGTATGATCTCAGAGACAGCACGAACGATTTCTGGGTCAGTGCAAAAAAAATATTAAGCATGGGGGCTTTTGTTCAGAACTACGGATATGATGTTATCTATTATCCTTCAGTCTCATTTACAGAAGACTACAACAATATTCTCGGCGAAGAATATTATCTTAAGCTTCAAAGCAATCAGAATTATGCCAATGCGGTATACGATAACGTTTTAGTTTATAAGGAAGCGAATGAGAACTCTGAGGTTCTCGGAAAATTGAATTATGAAGTGGTGATGATTAATAATTTTGAATATGAGAAAAATATTCCTTGGTATCAGATCCTGTTGAAAGATGGATCTCCCGGGTATGTAAAGTATGAAGATTTATATTTATCGATATTTGATTATTTAATGGCATTTAGAAAAGTTGACGGCTTCTGGAAAATGGTAATGTTTCAGAGATCAGGAGTGTGATTAACAATTAAAGTTTATAAATTGGGAATTAAGAGTTCAAATACATTTGCGTTGCCTTCCCTGGAGTACGATCTGCACAATAATAAATTTATTTCTAATTACACCTACAATGTTTAACTTTGGTTAAGCATGAATGAATTTCAAAAAATATTTAAGAATAAGATCGTCCTTGCTCCAATGGAGGATGTTTCCGAACCACCTTTCAGGCTGATCTGCAGAAGGCTGGGAGCCGACATTGTTTATACAGAATTCATTTCAGCCGAAGGACTTATCCGCGATGCACGTAAAGCCAGAGCCAAACTATTTTTTTATGAAGAAGAAAGACCTCTTTCGATTCAAATTTTCGGAGGCAACGAAGATGTACTGGTTGAGGCTGCTAAGATCTCTGAAAGTGTAAATCCTGATTTCATCGATATCAACTGCGGCTGCTGGGTGAAGGACGTTGCATTGAGAGGAGCCGGTGCGGGATTATTAAAAGATATTCCCAAGATGACACGAATTGCAGAATCTGTCTTAAAGAATGTAAACGTTCCGGTTACTTTGAAAACAAGATTAGGATGGGATGAAAATTCTATTGTTATAGTTGAAGTTGCAAAGATACTCGAACAAACCGGGATCCAGGCTCTGACAGTTCACTGCCGGCTACGCTCTCAGGGAAATAAAGGCGAAGCAGACTGGAACTGGGTAAAAAGAATTAAAGATGCCGGTGTTCAGATTCCTGTCATACTGAACGGAAATATTAAAACTCCTGAAGATGTAAAATTTGTTTTTGAAACTTTCGAGCCCGATGCAGTCATGATCGGACAGGCGGCAATTGTAAACCCATGGATATTCAGGCAGTCTAAATTTTATCTGGAAAATAATTTCCATGAACAGAATCCTTCTCTTGACGAAAGAATTGATATCTGTATCGAACATCTGAGACTTGCATGTGAATTAAAAGGAGAATCGCTTGGAGTAAGAGAATTCAGAAAACATTATTCGGGATATCTGAGAGATGTAAGAGATGTAGGCAAATTCAGACTGGAGCTGATGCAGTTTAATGATTATAAATCAATTGAAGAAAAGCTGAAAAGGTTTAAAGAAGAGTATTGTCTGAATACTATTACAGATTGATCAGATTTATTTCCTAAAAAATAATCTGAAAACCAAATAGTTTAATAAAACAGTACCAGAATTTTGTACAAATAATTTGTGAAAAAATAAATCTAAGATCTTAATTCAATAATCTAAAATCATATCATGGAAGCTTTAGCTGGTTTACTGATCAGTTTCGGTGGTGTACTTGCGTTCATACTTTTAATCGTAATTCTAAGATCATTCAGAGTTCTGAAGGAATACGAACGGGGAGTAGTTTTCCGTCTGGGTAAATTCTCAGCTGTCAAAGGACCGGGTCTGATCGTATTAATTCCTATATTGGATAAAATGGTCAAGATAGGTATGAGAACAATAGCACTTGATGTTCCTCCCCAGGATATTATTACAAAAGATAATGTATCGGTAAAAGTAAATGCTGTAGTTTATTTTAAAGTAGTTGACCCTAACAAGGCAATTATACAGGTTGAAGATTATATGTATGCCACTTCACTGATTTCACAAACTACATTAAGAACCGTAACAGGACAGGGAGATCTTGATGACCTGCTTGCTCACAGAGAATTAGTGAACAGCAAGTTAAAGGAATTGATTGACAGGGAAACTGAGCCTTGGGGAATACAGGTATCAAATGTTGAACTGAAAAATGTTGACCTGCCGCAGGAAATGATACGTGCCATGTCAAGACAGGCAGAAGCTGAAAGAGATAAGCGTGCGAAGATAATTAACTCCGAGGGTGAATTCATGTCGGCACAAAAGCTTACAGAAGCAGCAGAGATTCTGGGAAATCATCAGAATGCAATGCAGCTCAGGTATCTGCAGGTTATGACTGAGATCGCGGCTGAAAAAACTTCGACAATGATTATACCTCTCCCGATGGAGATAATGAAATATTTTACAGCAATGACAGATACAATGGAAAGACAAAAGAAGGAATCAAAATGATGATGAGAAAATTAACCGCAAATATAATTTTTATTTCTTTGCTGATAACATTTTTCGGATCAAGTGAAATTTCTTTTACCCAAAATCCGGGAATTGCTTTCAACAAAATTCATCATGAAATTAATTTTCATCAAACCGGCAACTGGACCGAACAAAAACTTTCTGCAATGTCGCTTCGGGAAAAAATTGCGCAAATGATCGTCACTCACTCCGAAGGATATTCGCTTGATGAAGGCTCTGCAGAGTTTAAGAGATTAAAAGATCTGGTTGTTAATGAAAAAGTCGGCGGGATATTATTTTTGAAAGGAAACTCAGTTCAGGAAGCCACTCTAATTAACAAGTTGCAGTCCTTTTCTGATACTCCCCTTCTTATTTCAGCAGACTTTGAAAGAGGAACAAAGATGAGGCTTGATGACGGCAGCCTGTTCCCAAACAACATGGCTCTTGGAGCAACCCGTAACCCGCAGTTTGCATATCAGATGGGGTTTCAGATAGCAAAAGAATGTAAAGCTCTTGGGATTCATCAGAATTATGCACCAGTTGCTGATGTAAATAATAATTCAATGAACCCGATAATAAACGTGCGTTCATATGGTGAAGATCCTGAGCTTGTTTCATTAATGGCTGACCAGTTCATAAAAGGCACGCAGGATGGAAAAGTTATTGCAACAGCAAAACATTTTCCGGGTCACGGCGACACAGATATCGATTCTCATAATGACCTGCCGGTATTAAGCTTCAGCAAAGACCGTCTTGAAAATCTTGAACTCATTCCATTTAAAAATGCAATTAAGAATGATGTAATGTCGGTAATGATAGCTCATCTTTCACTGCCGGCTCTTGACAACGAATTAAATGTCCCTGCATCTCTTTCAAAAAATATTATTGAAGGTGTGCTTATTGATGAATTGAAATTTAAAGGATTGATTGTTACGGATGCCCTGAATATGGCCGGTGTTGTAAAACATTTCAGCACTGAGAATGTTGCTTTAAGATGCGTCAATGCCGGTGTCGATCTTATTTTAATGCCGCAGGGTGAACAGCTTACTATCACTGCAATTGAGCAAGCTGTATTAAACGGGACAATTTCGGAAGAAAGAATTAATTCATCTGTCAGAAAAATACTTGATGCAAAGCACTGGTTAAAGCTGGATGAGAACAAGCTTACTGATGTAACCGAGATTGTTAATATTGTTAATTCCGATGAAGCAAAAAAAATATCACAACAGATAGCAGACGCATCAGTTACACTGGTTAAGAACTATGGAAGCCTGCTGCCTTTCAAGAATCCATCACAGCAAAGCTGCCTTATAGTTTCAATGAATAACGGTAATGAAAAAGCAAACTCCGATTACTTTTTAACAAAGTTTAATGAAAAAAATAAATTCGATAGGACTTCTTTTTATGATCTCACAGGGGATGTACTCAACTCTGATGAAATAATAAATAACGCAGAAAGTTATGACCTGGTTATAGTTCCAATTTATGCAAAAGTAAAAATTAAAACCGGCACTGTGGGTCTTCCCGAATCGCAGATCAGTCTTATAAATTCCATGGTGTCAAAAGGAAAAAAAGTTTTGGTGATATCGTTCGGCAATCCATACCTCATTCAGGGTTTTCCTCAGATCGATTCATACATTTGCGCTTATGCAGATGCAGAGTCCTCGATAAATTCTGTTATAGATTCATTTTACGGAACTATTAAGTTTAAAGGAAAATTACCTGTGACTATTAGTGATGAATTCAGGTTTGGAGACGGGATCGTTAATTAGTGATTAGTTAAATGGTTAATTGGTTAATTGGTTTTATTTAGATTAGTATTTTAAAAAGGTTAACAAAAAATTTTGAAAGTTTACTTTACACTTCTGACCTTATTATTTCTAAACACTTCATATTCCCAGAATCTTATACAGAAATTCGATGGTATAAACTTCAATATACAGGGAAACAATTCTGTTGCTCCCTTTAATGGAGGCAATAATAATGCACGGTTTCAATTTGTAGATATTGACGGTGATAATAGTTTGGATTTATTTATGTATGATACTGATACTTCATTATATTATTATAAGAATACAGGAACTCCCCAGAATGCTGCCTACAGGCTTCTAAGCTCGCGTTTTGAAAACCTGTATTTTCAAAACTGGTTTTACTTTGTTGATATGGATAATGATAATGATTATGATTTATTTACCGGCGGTCAATTTCAGACCGTAAAATATTATCAGAATATCGGCACAAACACTGCTCCTGTTTTCTCATTAGTTATTAATGAGCTCCGGACTTATACTGACACTATAATTTACAGCGAGGCTAATTCCGTCCCGGTATTTTGCGACATTGACGGGGACGGGGATAAAGATTTTTTCACAGGCCAGTCGATTGGAACTATTACATACTATGAGAATATCGGAACTTCGGGTCAATTCAGTTTTAAATATATTACGGATGTATGGCAGGATCTTATAATAATTTCACCGGCATTTGCTTTTCCGAAGAATTCCGGCCCGGAAAATATTTATTCCGGTTACACAAATAAAATTTTCCCTAAACTGATAACTGACGGCAATCGTCACGGTGCTAATTCACTGGAGTTTACTGATATTGATAATGATAATGACTTCGATCTTTTCTGGGGTGACCTGTTTTCAAAAGGAATTTATTTTATTAAGAATAATGGAACTCCGGTTAATCCCGAAATGGCAATAGTTGATTCAATATACCCGCATAATTCGCCTTATATCTCACACGGTTTTAATTCCACAAGGTTTGCTGATATTGATAACGATGGAGATAAAGATCTGTTTATTTCAGTTTTATATTTGTCTCAGAACCGGAATAATTTTACACTCTATAAAAATAACGGGACACCTTCGGTTCCGGAATTTCAATTACAGACAAATAATTACTTAAATAATGTTGATGTCGGAGGTAACAGTAATATTTCATTTGTCGATATTGATAATGACAATGATAAAGATCTGTTTATCGGAGGTGATTATTCCAGGATTTCCTTTTTCCGTAATACGGGAACTCCTTCTGCCCCGTCGTTTGAACTTGTCTCTGATTCCTTACCATTGTTATCAGCGAGCTTTAATTATGCTCCGGCATTTGCGGATTTAGATAATGACGGGGATAAAGATCTTTTACTGGGAAGCTATATCAAAGATTCGGTTTGGTTTTTCAGAAATACCGGTACGGCAGCTGATTTTAATTTTACTCTGGAAGGGCGTGGGTATCAGATTGGACTCACCACTCTTGGGCAAAGCAGCACTCCGGTATTTGCCGATATTGACAATGACGGAGACATGGATTTATTTATCGGAGCTTCAAACGGCAGAATATTTTTTTATGAAAATACAGGTACCGCAAATAATTTTGTTTTTACATTCAGAACTAATTTTTATAATTCAATTGATGTCGGGGATGAAAGCATTCCCAGATTTTTTGATACAGATCATGACGGTGATCTGGATCTTTATATAGGAAGGCAGGATGGACTTATTTCTTATTACAAAAATGAGGGCACCGCATTCAATCCTAACTTCGTGCTGCAGACTAACAATTATAAAAATATAAATGTATACAGCAACTCGTGTCCTGAATTTACAGACATAGATAATGATACTGATCCCGATCTGTTCATCGGAAATATAAAGGGGGGACTTTATTATTTCAGAAACGATGATGTCACAGGCATAAAAAATAATTCCAGCGAAATTCCAACCGGCTACAATTTGCATCAAAACTATCCGAATCCATTTAACCCCTCAACCAAAATTAAATTCGATATTCCCAAAAGCTCACATGTAAAGTTATCAGTCTTTGATACCAGAGGAAAAGAAATTTCTGTTTTGGCAGATGAAACTTTAAATACAGGTTCATATGAGTATAACTGGAATGCAAATGATTTTTCAAGCGGAATTTATTTTTACAGACTGACTGCAAATGACTTTACTGAGAATAAATCAATGTTGTATATTAAATAGAATAAGAATATTTTAGAATTACTTAAACATTTTTATAAATTAAAATAAAAACAAATGAGAAAAGTTATATTTTCTTTATTTTCCCTTCTTTGCATTGTTTCGTTTCAGGTAAATAATGCAAATGCCGGAGACAGAAAGGTTCTAATTGAAAGATTTACAAGCTCAACGTGCCCGCCTTGTGCTACTAATAATCCAACGCTGGACCTATTCTTAAGTAATGCCGACCCTAACAAAGTAACCAGCATTAGCTATCATATGAGCTGGCCTGCACCGGGCAATGATCCTATGTACCTTTCAAACCAAAGTGATAATGATACCAGAAGAAATGTGTATGGTGTAAGTGCGATTCCCGACTGGTTTTTTGACGGGGTAATATCAATGTTTGGCGGTTCTTCCGGACAGGTTCAATCTGCATTTAATACACGCCGTGATATATTAAGTCCGGTAACAATTATTGTTACACAATCAATAAACGGAACTAACGTTAATGTCCGGGCTGAAATTTATTGTGAAAGCTACCTGGCAAGTCCGAATGCTGTCATTCACATGGCTGTAATTGAGGATCATGCTCAATACCCTTCTCCTCCTGTAACCAATGGTGAAAGCACTTTTCATGATGTAATGAGAAAGATGCTTCCTTCAGCTGCAGGCACTCCTGTAGTTTTAATACCGGGACAAAAAACCACGGTAGAGTATTCTTATTTGATGAATCCTTCATGGAATGCATCTCTGATCAGGAATTTAGTTTTCGTCCAGCAATCTTCCTCGCAGGAGATTTTGAACTCAGCTCTTCCTACTACTAACTTTAATTTAATTTCTTTTCCCTCCTACAAGACAGTTAATCAGGGGCAGACGCAGTCTGCTAACTTTAAAGCATTCATTCCATCGGTTGCTTCCGGTTATAATTCACCGGTTGATTTTACTTATGAAGTCAGTCCTGCTACTCCCGGAATTTCGGTAGAATTTCCATCAGGAAATACTATCAGCAGTTTTCCGGATTCACTTTCCTTAGTTGCCACCTCAAATGCAAGTGTACCGGCAGGCGAATATAAAATCGTTTTGAGCGGCACGAGTGCTACGGGTGTTGTTCATAAAACAATTGTAAATTATCTTGTAGGAAAAAATTATTGCATAATCGGAACAAACAGAAATAATCTGAATTTCATGGTTGATAATACATCGTATAGTTCAACCCGTGTTTTTCCATGGGACTTGAATTCATCACACTCACTTGAAGCTTTATCTCCTCAGACTACAGGAAATTACAAGTATATTTTTACAAACTGGAGCAACGGAGGTACACAGCTCCAGAATATTAATATAGGTACCACTGAAAATATTTATACTGCAAATTATAAAGTTCAATACCGGTTGCTGGGACAGACTTCTCCTGCAGGACTGCCTGTGACAATTACCGGGGCAGGAGTTTATTATGATTCTGGTTTAGTTAATAACATCGGACTATCTGCATTGCAGGTTCAGCATAACGGCAATACTTATTATTTCCAAAGATGGTCTGGTACAGGTCTTGGATCATATACAGGACCTAACCCTGTTGCAAATGTTACTAATAATTCCGTGATCGTTCAGACTGCATTCTTTGATACCATTAATGTCGGAATATCTAATTACAGTTCGTCCGTTCCTGATAGGTTCGCTTTATATCAGAATTATCCGAATCCATTTAATCCTGCAACTAATATTAAATTTGATATTGCAAAATCAACATATACTTCCATAATAATTTATAATGTAACAGGAAAAGAAGTTGCAAGCCTTGTAAAACAAAATCTTGCTCCGGGTAAATATCAATATACTTTAGATGCTTCAAACTTCCCGAGCGGTATTTATTATTATCAGATAAAAACCGATGCCTACACCGAAATTAAAAAAATGATTGTGTTAAAATAAATTTCTTATAAATAAAAAAGGCGGAGAGCATTTCTCTGCCTTTTTTTTATTAAATTATTATTTCTATTACGTTCAGCTATTACATTAATCTTTTATATCCATTCCTTTGCATACTCTGCATAATTTAAAGCGCTTTGCCTGACATTCTTAATTTCAACATCGCTTAAATCCCGAATGATCTTAGCAGGAACTCCTGCTGCCAGGACTCCTTGCGGAACCGTAAAATTTTCTCTCACCACTGAACCTGCTGCAATTACTGAATTGGAATTGACCAATGCATTGTCAAGTATAACCGCTCCCATTCCGATTAACACATCATCTTTTATCACACATCCGTGTACAGTAGCATTGTGTCCGATCGTAACATCTGCACCAATGGTCAGTGAATATTTGTTATGAGTTACATGAAGCACGCATCCATCCTGAATATTAGTTCTCTCCCCTATCCTGATGAAATTTACATCTCCTCTTATAACTGAATTAAACCACACACTTGAATATCTTTCTAAACAAACATCGCCAATTATTACTGCTGTGCCGGCAATGAAAACGCTTCCGTCAATTACCGGGAATTTGTCTTTATATTTTAGAAGCATTTGCTCATGTATATTTTAAAAGGGATTTTTATTCTGCCAGACTAATTTCAATTTCACCCTGCCGTAGATGAACATTGTCCAAAGGAAATAATTTAAGATTTTCTTTTGCCCATTTAGCAGCGATACCATTCAACGGGCTTGTGACATTATAGGTCTGATAAGTTATCATTTCACCTATCTGATAAATAATATCGACCAGGGTTTCACCTGATGCCCAGTAGTCACCTATGCAGATATCATGGGGAGATGCCATTCTGAAATTAGGATGAAATATTTCCGAGACAACATTACTTTGTGGTTTTAAACGGGGATAATCTGAATGAAGATAAATTACAATCTTATGTTCGCGTATGATCTCAAGCTCTTTTTTATCTTTATCGAAATTCTCACTGAGCCTTAAACCCTTTATATTCTTAAAGTGGACAATATACCTTTCCGGAGGAAGCTGGTCACCTTCGAACTCAAAATGTATGTAAGGGTGGTTTGAAAACTCTTCTTTCATCTTCTGAAAATCGGAAACTAATCTTCTTTGCCTGGGACTCATTTCAAATTACAATTTAAAAATTACGAAATACAAAATACGAATTACGAATTACAGAACACAAACTCCTGAGTAATATATAAACTTTAAATTTTTTACTATCTTTACTCTAACTCTTTATTTTAACTCTTTACTCTAATCTCTCCTGTTTCACATTAGGAAGATCAAGCTCCTGGCCTGCCTTAATATCAAATTTATTCTTAATATTATTTTGCTTCATTATCAGACTTATGCCAATTTTGCTTTTATAAAATTTATCGGAGATCTTTTCAATTGTATCTCCGGTTTTAACCATATACTTAATATTGTTTGTATTAATTGTATTCAGCCCTTCATGACCGGTATTGGCCTCAGCATCCAAAGATTTTTTTTTCAGCTCGGATTCCCGGATATATTCATTCAGACGATATGTTAATTCTTTATTTTCATTTTTTATAATTTCCAGGCTGTTTTCATATTCTTCCTTAAGTAAGGCATTTTGTCTATAAATGTAAATATTATAGATGATGAATAAAAGAAGGAGAAGCGTAATTGACAGCAGTCCTATTGTGAGGAAATTTTTATTATCCGGTTTGCCTGATCCGGACTCTGTTTTTTGCGGTGTGTCTATTTCCAGCAGATCATTTTCCGGATTAAGATGTGGAAATTCATTAATGCCTTCATTCGCTGATATGTCACATACATAATATCCTCCGGACTTTATTATTTTTTTATTTGCCCAGGAAAAAAAACCGCGGTCATTTATTGTAGGATCATATACATAGGCAACCATATAATCCATATTAAAAAAATTTTCCTGTATGAACATATCATAGTTTGAAAGAAATACGGTATGACCAGGATGAGAATGAAACCATCCAAGAATTTTTTTGCCTGGAAAATCTTTTTCAAGAATTTGATTTATATAATCCCATGTCTCATGGGTAAATGTTAACCGGGATATTGAAGAGTTAGTATGCTTTGCTTTTATGAGGTTGTCAATTACTATGAAATTATCTCCGCTGCTGCTTAAACCTATATCGCCAATCAATACTCCGCCTAATTCATTATTAATATCACTTGCGAGATATTCATCCACTTTCGTTAGAGTGTTTCTGAGTATAAATATTTTCAATACATCCTGAAACTCCTCATCCCCTGAATATTCGCAATTTAAGGGAAACTCAAATTTCTTTATAATGCTTCGTTCAGTATTATCTTTTATTTCTATTTTCATCTTGATCAAATATAATCAATGCAATAAAGATATTAAATTGCAAATAGGCTCTATACTAATTTTTAATTACTATTCTCCTGGGGAATAATCCGGCAACAAATGTATTTGTGTTAGTTCCGTTTGCATCGTATATTTCAAAATTTCCATTTGATCTGAAATCCTTTGCATTACCTACATAATGCTTTTGTCTCCTGCTGTCATAATTATAACCGTAGAAAAAATTAACAGCTGTGTTGGTATTCGGAATAAATACACTATGTAACTTCGTTGAAAGATTTAACTTTACAATATTATTTAAACTAGAAATAAAATAAATTTCCTCGTTGTTCCAGCTTACTGCAATATCTTTATCGAAACCAATTGCAAATCCTGAGCTAATGATGAATGAATCAAGCTTTGCATAAGTATTAGAATTTATTTTATATATTATTCCTTCCACCGCATCGCCGGGACAGCCTACAAGCAGATTCCCGTCATTAGTAACAGCCAAAGAGGATGGCTTTTTCCGGACAACAATGTTAGCTACGACCTGATCTGTAACAGCATCAATCACAGAAACTGTTGAATCAGTTCCTCCGCCAAATACGCTGGTATTGCAAACAAATATTTTATTGCCAATTGATATAATTTCCTGAGGGTAAAGTCCGACGTTAATAATAGTAACTGCTGTCAGATTATTTCGGTTGAGAACTGAAATGTTATTTGCGGGACCGTTGGTAATATATATTTTTTCGTTTGCGATCGCTAATGAATAAGGACTGTTACCTACCGGCTGTGACTGCTTTATAGTCCCATTAGAATCCAGATTATAGATCTTGCCCGGTGAAGGAAAATTTCCCTGCTCTGTCAGGTAAAGCTGCTTATCAAAATAAACGAGACCATCCGGCAATAAACCTAATGTGGCAGGATTAAAAATATTTTCGATAAAGCTGCTGCCTGATAAATTATAAAAAGATAATTTGCTTGAACCGGGAGTGAATCCACCTTCGGAAAGCAAATAAGCTCCTTCGACAGCAACACTTTCAATTGGAGGAGAGTTGATTTCTTCCCGGCAACTGTAAAAATTTACAGCCGTTATGATGGCAACAAGATAAAATAAAATTCTTTTCGACATAACCCCTTTCACTATTTATTTTTAATTTTATTCTAAATTTATTTCAAACTTTGTTTTACCGGTATCAATCATTCTGATAATGTAAGGCAAACAAAGCATGCAGTTTGAAGCTACCATCTTTACTTCTCTTAACTCATCAAGTGTGCGTAAATTATTTTTGCGCATAATTATTTTCATTTCTTCAAATGTCGTATCATTGCAAATACATTTGTTTACAATAAATTTTGTCTTTTCGTTATTCATAAATTAAAAATCTATTCCGGTCCGGATAGGTATTCCTTTATCAAAATAATGTTTCACCTTTCGCATCTCGGTTATGAGGTCAGCTTTTTCTTCCAGTCCTTCCCATAGCTTATGTCCTGTCATAACAAGTTCAAATCTTTTATTGCTTATCCAGAGTTCTATCAGTTCATCAATATCTTTCTTATCAAGAAGATGATACACAACTGCTGCAATTGATTCATCCAGGATAAGAAGATCCTGCTTCCCGTTAATGATCAGATCCCTTGCGATATCCAAAGCTCTGTGAGCTTCTTTGAAATCATCTTCGGAATTCTTAAATCTGAAGGTTCCGTCTGAATTCATTCTTTCGCAGCCGGTTGAAAAAAATTCAATATCGTATCCGACTTCTGTAAGTTTCCGAAGTGTGTTCAGCTCCGCGTAATGCTCATTCATTCCTTCGAAGCCTTTATCAAACTGAACCAACCTGACTTTCAATCCTGCACCAAGTGCGCGCATTATCAGACCCATCACGCAGGTTGTCTTTCCTTTACCGTATCCGTAATAAATATGAAAGCAGTGTTTTTCTTCTTCCGATAAATTTTTGTATCCTTCGATTGTCTTCAGTATTTTTTCTTTATACTTGCTGCCGCCTGCTTTCTTAGCATCTTCTAGTTTTGTCATATCTTAAATTTTCTGTTTAATAAAAGCAACTTTTCTGATTAGTAATTTATCAGTATTCTATGTTCAATATCACCTTATAATTTATGAGGGGCATCGGATATCCTGCAATGATCTGATAATTTTGATCTAAAATATTATTCACCTCAATTTTTATTTTAGCATTCAGCTTGTTTATCCGGAAATTTTTATAAATGTTTCCTTCAACTATATTTACTGCCGGGAGCTGTTCTGTGTTCTCGAAATTTATAAAACGCCGGCCTGTATATGTATAATATAAATTCGCTCCGGCATCTTTGTACTGAATAGTCAGATTTAATTTTGCCAGATTTACTGGTATATAAAAGATTTGTTTACCATAGGTGGGATCATTTGTATAATCCTGACTTTTCTTTATTGACAGAGTGTGTGAATAATTGATACCTGCGCTTACAGAAATATCTCTGGAAATAATTTTATATAAATTTATATCAACGAGCAATACATCAGATGAAGATTTTTCAATATTTTTCGGTGTATATAATCCGTTTGAATTCGGAGTCCAGACAATCTTTTGTTCTGCATTGATATAAGTATACGTTAATTCGACAGTGTTTTTTGAAAACAGGCTGAATTCATAGATCGTCCCAAAGTCAGCATTTACCGCCTTCTCCGGCTTCAGATTTTTATTCCCTATGTCTTTCCAGTACAGCTCATTAAAAGTCGGTGCGGCAAAATTATTCCCCGCGCTTGCTTTAAAGTTTAATTTTAAATTACTGAACGGCTTGAAATTTATTCCGAACTTACCCGAAACCACATTTTTCTTTATATCAGAAATGTAATCAATTCTGATCGAAGGATAAATTTTTAATGCTTCGGAAAGATCTATCTGCGAAACCAGAAAAACCGCCGGCTGAACTCTGCTTACATGATCCTCTAATTCATTGCTGTTCAGTGTTGAGTAATTTATTTCATAGCCTGCTACAATTTCAAAATTTCTTTTTATAAAACTGGTCTGGGTAGAATTGGAAATGTAAATATTTTTATAATAGCTGTCAGTAATCAACCCATCGGAATAATGTGTCAGATTATTCTGAAAATTAATCTGCGTTTTAAATAAAAATAATTTTGAAAGCGAACCCTCATATGATAATATATTATTCCAGTTCATCTCATTCAGACTTGAAGATGATGGAGCCGATCCTGTCTCTAAACCCGGAATATTCCGTCCGTGATTTGAAAAGCTTGTAAAATATTTGATTAAAGGAGTATTTTTCTTAACATTATAACTCACTTCAGCCGAATATATTGAATTATCATAGCCTGAATTTTCTCTTTGTTTTAAAATATATTCCGAGCCTGTATTAAAATAGTATTTATACTTATTTAAAGATTTTTCTTTAGAATAATTAAAACCCAGTCTGAAATATTTAAACTTCTTTTCCGCTCCCAGATATATTTTCCGTTGATTGTAAGATCCGAACTGGCCATTCAGCACAAGTTTAAGATCATTAATTGAGTTATTTTTTGTAATAATATTCACGACTCCCCCGATTGCCTCGGAGCCGTAGATAGAGCTCGATCCGTTATTTAATATTTCGATTTGTTCAATATTATCTTTTGAAATAGTATTCAGATCAAGCTGGTTATTTTGTGAAGAGTTAAGCTTAAATCCGTTCAGTAATATAAGCGTATGTTCTGATCCCATCCCGTTCAATGAAATTGTATTAAGAGAATAATTACCTCCGTATGATTTCACATAAACTCCGCCCGCGATCTGAAGCACATCGGATAAGGTTTCACCGTTTTTGTTTTCAATTGCAATTTTATTCAGCACCTGCACCTTCGTTGGTGAACGAAATTTGTCTGTGAGGATCTTGTTGCTGTAAACTTTTATCTCTTCAGTTTTAAATTTCGACGAATCATAACTTTGTGAATAAACAAAATTACTCATGGTGAGAAAAAAAAATACAAAAAATAATTTATTAATAATTAACTTCATAATCTTGAAATACTGAATTTATTCCCGATCCTTTGGATTCTCACCTTAACCGCGGAAATGGCTAAATAGCTTTCAATTAAATTCCTTAATATTTTAATCATATTTGAACTCCATATAATTTTTATTTTGGAAATATTCTTTCATTGTGTCCCGGAGCTTTGATAGTAATAAAAAAACTCCCGGCATCTTTTAACTCAATAGGAATAATATAAAATGAGTTTAAAAGAAACCGGGAGTTTCTTTAAAAATATTCATATATCTTTTCCCACGAAGATTTATTGAAACAATATTCCGGCAGGT